>JAJAZG010000072.1 GCA_026785865.1 Pseudanabaena sp. CAN_BIN31 | reverse complement strand
TGCAAGAACTGTGAATTTGTGCGATCGCACAAGCTCCGCAATTTGCTCAAACGACAAACTAGAACTTAAATCAAAACCATTGCTATAAGTGCGTCTTAGTCCTGATAAAGTTGCCCCACAACCAAGCTTTTTACCTAAGTCTCTGGCAATTGAGCGAATATATGTCCCTGATCCACAGGCGATCGCCACATCAAGTTCTGGATAATCTCCCTCACTCCACTTTAAAACCTGAATTTCCGTAATTTCTACGGAACGCATTGGAATATCGGATTCGGCAATCTCACCGCGCCGCGCTAAATTATACAGACGTTCACCATTGACCTGAATTGCGCTAAAGGCCGGCGGACGCTGCGTAATTTTGCCTTGAAACAGGGGCAGTAAATCCTTAATTTCTTCGATGGTTAAATTTGGGCAGGGGCGATCGCTGATTACTTCACCCGTAATATCGTCAGTATTTGTCACAATTCCAAAGCGAATTCTTGCATCGTAAGCCTTACTGTCTGGCAAAAATCGCAAAAGTCTTGTCGCATTACCAACGGCGATCGGTAAAACTCCCGTAGCCATCGGATCGAGAGTGCCGCCATGACCAATTTTCTTTTGCTTAAGTAACTTTCGTAATTTACTCACACAGTCATGGGCAGTAATTTGTGGAGGCTTATCGATGCTAATAAATCCGTTAAACATAAAAATTACGATGAACCATAGCGTTTTTTAATTAGATACCAGAAGTGAAAACAAAATATATAGCTGTCACCAAGTGTATTAGGACATAAAACCCAGAGAGTAAGTTGCAGCGCGAAGCGCCGCAACTTACTCTCTTTGAGTTTTGGCTTGTCCTAACGCAAGTGACGACAGCTATACTCCTGAAAAATAGATAATAAAACCCAAGTATTGGTGGCGCGGCGCTTAGAGTCACGCCACCAATATTTAGGTGGAGCTAATCGTCACAGGAAACAAAGTGGAACGAAAGCAAGAAAAATTTGTCATAAGATAAAAACAATGGATAAAATAATATCCTCTTTAAAAGTTGTGATACTCTTAAAAATTCATTAGCCCCCTATAGTTCGTTGGCTTCTATTATTAGCTTTAAACACTTGATGTTTCTGCATTCACCATTTATAAAATGGGGTGACATAAATTGACTCGATTTGTATTTGGCGATATCCATGGTCAGTATGACGGTTTAATGAAGTTAGTTGACTTTATTAAATGTAGTCCTGACGATAAATTATTTTTTTTAGGCGATTTAATTGATCGCGGCGCACGTAGCTTTGATGTCGTGAGCTGGGTAATCGCCAATGGTCACACTTGTCTCAAAGGCAATCATGAACAAATGTGTCTTGATGCTTTTAGTAGTGATGAAGGCTCGCTGATTTGGAAAGGTTGGTTGCTGAATGGTGGCACGAACACTTTGGCAAGTTATGGAGAATCCAGCCTACTACAAGCACATTTGGAGTGGATGGAGCAGTTGCCGCTTTATGTCGATTTAGGGGATGCATGGCTAGTCCATGCTGGACTAAATCCTAATATGCCGCTCGAATTGCAGGGGGTTGCTGAATTCTGCTGGATTCGTGAAGAATTTCATAGTGCAACGGAGCCTTTTTTTGAAGATAAAATTATTATTACAGGACATACGATCACCTTTGTTTTCCCAGGAGTAACACCAGGAAACCTAGTATTGGGTAAGGGCTGGCTAGATATTGATACTGGTGGTTATCATCCTAAAAGTGGCTGGTTATCGGCTCTAGATCTCGATACGGCAACGGTTTATCAATGTAATACTTTTACCAATGAGTTAAGAGTGAACGCACTATCTGATATTACGACGGTGATCGAGCCAGTGCCGAGGCGATCGCAAAAAACAGAAGTTGGCAGGACTGATGTACCTAAACGGCGTTGGTCTTGGGCATAAGCAGAGATATCTCTAGGGAGATAATAAAACCTGATACAAGTCGGGACGGCGATCGCGAAAAAAGCCAAAGGAAGCGCGGTTAAGTCGTACTTGGTCAAGATCAAAACTTGCTAAAATTAAACCTTCTTCAGTGTCGTTTAACTCTGCAACCTTATCGCCTCGATGGTTAGCAATAAACGAATGACCATAAAAAGTTTGATCTCCCTCTAAGCCGATCCGATTCGCCGCCGCCACAGGGATGACATTGCTAACGGCATGACCGATCATCGCCCGTTGCCAAGGATCTTTAGTATTCAGGTTTGGCTCTTCAGGCTCCGAACCGATCGCCGTCGGATAGAGCAAAATTTCTGCGCCCATAAGTACCATCGCTCTGGCACATTCAGGAAACCACTGATCCCAGCAAATACCCACGCCGATTTTGCCAAAAGCGGTATCCCAAACTTTGAAGCCCGTATCGCCGCCGCGAAAATAAAACTTTTCTTCGTAACCAGGGCCATCAGGAATATGGCTTTTACGATAAACTCCCAATAATGAGCCGTCAGCATCGACCATCGCCAAACTGTTGTAATAAACTTGTTGCGATCGCTCAAAAAAAGAAACAGGAATCACGACATTAAGCTCTTTAGCAAGCCTTTGAAAACGGGCGATCGTCGGATGATTTTCGACAGGTTGCGCCCAATCAAAAAAGCGATCGCGCTCCTCTCGACAAAAATAGGGACTTTCAAATAATTCTGGCGGCAAAATTACCTGCGCTCCTTGATGAGCAGCTTTATTAACCAAATCTGATATTTTAGCGACATTGGTAGCAATATCAGCATTTAGAGAGGCTTGAATAACCGCGATCGTGACAGTTTTAGGGGATGACATCAGCAGATAGGATTGAGACGTTAAAATGTAGCTATAGCTTTATAAATAGCCTACCGCAATCACCAAAAAATCTATGAAAAAACTTGTCATTTTGTTGATTCAGTTTTATCGATTGTGCATTTCGCCATTTTTACCACCGCGATGCAGATTTCAACCGACTTGTTCGCAATATGCCCTAACGGCGATCGAGCGATTTGGATTAATCAAAGGCGGCTGGATGGCAACCAAACGCATATCATCTTGTCATCCTTGGCATATGGGAGGTTACGATCCTGTGCCAGAGACTATACCAAATAAAAATGAAGCAACATCAATTTAACACAAAGCCGAATTGGCTAAAAGTAGATCTCTTGAGATCTCCATAATGTTGTGGAATGAAATATCGTCACGGTTAAAAAAGCTATTTAAATCCAGCATTGATTGCTCATACTCTTGTTCAAACTGGTAAGTATAGATAGGTACGACATCGGTACGGGAATATTTGGCAACTTTCATCACGCCATTACGCACTGCGCTAATTATGTCACGAGCATACTCCGTAACTGCCCTCTGTCTCAAATACTTAAATCCCCGCGAGCTAGTTGCATACATGTGAGGCAGACGATTCAGCGCATAGCTAACTACCTCACTTTGGTTGATCTTTGCATATAGCTCTGGTGTTGTAATCCGCTCAAGTGCCAAAAGCACAAGATGCTCTAGTACATTAACCAATCCTAACTTAGCGCGTAAAGTATATGATTCAAGCGCCCTTTGCTCTATGGAAATTGAATCCAGCAACTTTATATCATTAGCCCACGAAGTCTCATCAACTTTAATTCCTTGTAGGTAAGATGTCTCTTGTGCCAGTTTCTTCTGTTCCAATTGCTTTTGCATATGTCGCTTTGAATGAGCAAGTAAAGTTCTTTGTGTATTACTCAAACGACTAATCACTGGCACTTCAGGTTCTTCCAAAAACTGAATGACAGTATCATCCTGAACTTGAGGACTATTTATTCGGAGGAGGGATGGTGATTTACTAGAAAGTTCTTTAACTAGAATTGGTACATCTCGCCAGCGCAAATATCTTCGATCAAAAAGTTTGCTTAGTTGATAAAGTATTCCTGCACTATTGATAAATAAATGATTAGGAAGAGGTGTTAGGTCGTGTAATGGATCGCCAACCAGAACCGTTTTAATGCCATATTTAACTAATTGTAAAATTTGAGATTCTAGTTGATTTAAAGCATAATTATACTGATACTGCCATCCAACCATAGACGTAGCAAAGAGTGGTGGCAAACGATTAATTGCGTAGGCTAAGACTTCTTCTACCTTTACTTTTGGTTGTATTTCTGGACGAAGTTCTTCAATCTGGGTATATATTTCTTTAAAAACAATTTCTTCTAAAACATTAACAAATCCAACCATAACTTTTACCTAATTTGCATTAGCCCAAGCAATTCGATTGATATTTCACCTTTGTTTGGTGTTAATTCGCATTAATTTTATAAAAGAGTTTGCGAGCTTAGGTAAATACAGAAGTCGTCTAAATATCGTTAGTACTTATGAGTAAAGTGCTTGAACTAAAACAACTTTTACTTTCGCACAATCAAAATGACTGCCCACCCTATCGCGAAAATTCTGTTAACAGACTCTTGAATGACCCGATCATATCAATAATTACAATTAAAGTAATTGTACAAATGGCTCAATAAACGGAGCGATCGCCATAAAAAACAAAAAGTGAGATATACCATATCTCATTTAATTGTCATTATAATTCCATTTAATTTTATTAAGCTAGCAACGATCGCCTAATATTTCATCAAGTGCTGCTATTCCCGCTAATTATTTGTTGGAGCGTTGGTGTGAAACAACTGAAAAGTGCCAGATTTTTTACATTCAGTAAAAAACTGTAAACTGCTTTTTCTAATTTTTTGGCGATCGCCACAGGATGAACAAACATTTCTAATCGCCGTATTTTTACCGCAATCGTTACATTTAAAAAAGTAATTGTGAACATACTGAATTGATGAACTTGAGCTTTGGTAATAGGAACAAATATTTTGTGAGGCTGGATTTACAACTTTGACTACTGGCTTATTGGTAATTTTTGATTTCTAAAGATTACTTTGGACGGAGGGAATAATTTTTTTCTGCGGTGGTACTATAACGATTAGCTTAGCGATTGAAGGATTTTTAATTGGCGAATCGATTGGATAAGTAGGCAAGCATAATTAAACCCAAAACCCAAAAAGCTGTAGCGCACGCGCAGCGTGCGCTACAGCTTTTTGGGTTTTAAGGTTTCTTTTGCCCACTTACTTAAGAAATTGTTGACTTACTATTTACTATTTATATTAGTCAACGAAGCCTTATTCTTGGATGGTTTGTGATATACCAATATAAATTCAACTTCGTGAATTGAGATGATTGAATCGTACTTCATCCAAATTGAACAAATTATTCGCGAATTTCCCAATATCTGTGGATTTTGGATAGTTAGTAGCGATCGCATAATCTGAAATTATCAACTGCGATCGCAAAGTAATTGAGACATATCTTGGCAATGAGAGTTAGCACCAAGACTTCTCTCCCGCAGGGTTATTGAGTAACTCGCGGATATTAGCTTCGATGACTCGATAGCCCACATTACCATTTAGCCTTTGTCGTCCTTCATTAAAAATCAAGGTCGGACTGACAGTGACATTATACTCTTTTACCAGTTCTGCATCTTTCGCTAACTGAGCATACGCTTCTCCACTATCAATCATGCTTTTAATGTCATTGATTGGCAGCTTCAAGCGTTTAGCGATCGCAAATTGCGCCTCGCGATCGCTAATATTCGTGAGTTTAGTAAAAAATTCTTCGCGAAAAGCCCAAGCGGTCTTTTCTAATACCTTGTCGGATTTCAGAACTAATCCTTTTACTTCTAGTAATTGCACAGCATGGAGAAATAGATGTGCTGAGACTGAAGAAGTAGGAATCTCTTGCGTCCAAATATCAGGATGCACAGTAATATGCTCATACTTAGCCGCAATCTCTGTAACATGAGTGCTATAACCAGCCATTCCACCGCGATCGCGCCAGCCTTTTTCGAGCTTTTCGTGAGCGTTCCCAAATACGGGGACAAAGTGATAATCGATTTCAATATTGTCAGGAAAAGCCGTCTTTAGCTCTTCCAAACGTGTTTGAGCGATATAAGCCCACACACATAAAATATCTGAGAAGTAGAAAATACGAATAGGTTTCATGATGTTTAATTCCTTTGATTGTATGGAAGTTTCGCCAAAAGCATTCCCATCGCACATGTATTAGTAATACCCGCAAATACCAAGCCACAGCCCACAAACCCACTCAATAGCAAGAACCAAGGCGATACAAATACACCTAATCCAGTGCCGATCGCCACGAGGGAGCCAGCTACAATTTGGACTTGTCGAAACAAACTAATCGGTGCGTTTTGATATCCCTGCGTCTTCAATCCTGAAGCTTTCCAACCAATTAAACCACCTTTGAGTTGAGCAACATTGGTAAATCCACTATCTACAAGTTTTTGGAATGCTTGATTAGAGCGCATTCCCGATTGACAGCAAACAACTAGAGGTTTATCACTGATTTGGGTAACGCGATCTGGGTCAAAAGCAGATAGAGGCATACAGATAGAACCAGCTATATGTTCAGTAGCATATTCGCCTGATTCACGCACATCTAGCAAAATCACTTCTTGGAATTTTAGCTGCTGACTTAGAGCCAAAGCATCAATTTCTGGTGATTGCGGTAAATTTAATTGTGAGGTCATAAAATTCAAAAACTAAAAATTTAAGATTACAAAGCTTTTGACTAACCATATCACTATATAGTAATATTAAACTATAAAAATATTATTTCTATTTACTTCAATGCTTGCAGTTTCCCCTAAAGCCTTAGAACAAGTTGCCGACTATTTCAAAGTATTGTCTGAGACTAGCCGACTACAAGTGCTATGTTGTCTCAAATCTGGCGCTAAGAATGTGACCGAAATCATGACCACTACCGAGCTAGGACAAGCCAATGTGTCTAAACATTTGAAGATATTGACGCAAGCAGGGATAGTTTTGCGTAAGCCTGTAGGGGTGAGCGTATATTACGAAATTGCTGACCCGATTATATTTAACTTATGCGAGATTGTTTGCGATCGCCTATCGATTCAGCTTGAAGTGCGATCGCAAGAACTTAATCAACTAGAGTCTTGGCATAAGTCTTAATCGATTTATACTAGTTGCAGCACAGGGAGATGAGGGTTAGGATTTTTGGTTGAGTTTGAGGCGATCGCTACTGGCTACCAATTTTAGAAAGAAGATCATGAAACATTTTGGATTTCTTTTCTAGCCATTCACTTGAAAACCCATTTTTTCGTAACACACATAGAGAAGCCATTGTGTAAGAGTGCTTACCTTCAAAAATACCAATCAACTCTTGACAGCAGTCAATGAGTGTTTTGTAAGTTTGCTTTTCCGAATTTGTTGGATTAGCAAGTTCTTTAAAAGCGTTCTGTAATTCTATGATCATGAGTTGCGTGCTTCTTTGTTGTGTTCTTCTCTCTTGAACTAATTGACCACGCTCGTTAAGTTTGAAAATTTTGAGACACATCTCGCCTCTGACGCTCCCATTCAGAGAATACATTACTCCAGTTTCAGAATCGACAGCCAAATGATTTTCTGGATTATCCTCGTCTAGTTCGCTGATTGGATTGATTAGCAAAGGAATTTCATTCACTTCTTCTCCAACTGATTGAGCGTGATTTCCAATCACTGGGAAAATGGTGCTTTTAGGACGATTACATTTTTCACAAGATGGAAGTAGATTGCGCCAGTCGTAGGCTAGCCAATAGTAACCATGATGGGGAATATCGGTTTCAACTCCACTTAAATCTTTGAGATTCATTACATTACCATTCTCATCTTTGATACCTGCTTTTGGTCGAAAGTGTTCGATGTCAATGCTTTGAGTATCTGCGATAGGAGTTTCACAATAGGCACAGCGACCATAAAATGGTGCATCTTTGCTAGCAAAATAAGTATTCTTAATGGCTTTTCTTTTGTAAAGATCGCTGATTATTGGCTTTTCACCTCTATCAAATGCCCCTATTACTTTTTGGGTTTCTTCTTGACAATCTCGAATCCATTTTTCCCAGATGTCGCTGTCTGGCTCCTGAATGAATATTTTCCTCACAGCTAAACCTCCTGATTAGCAAGCTGTTGGAGGTGTTTGGTTATTTCGAGTTCTAGTAATTCGGGCGTAATATCACTTGCTGCCTTTTCAATCGCTGCTTCCACTTCACTCCTGATTAACCTTTCCGTAGGATTCTCGCCATCTTGTAGCCCCTCTCGTACTTTGCCGCGTAATTCCTGTAATTCATTTTCTTCTTCCTCAGTCCGTTCAGTAAGACCGAGAAGTTCGGAGTAGCGATCAATATCTGTCAAACTGCCTTGATTGCGACTTGTAAATAAGCCAAAGGCTTCTGAAGTCAGAACTTGATCGGCGCGTTTGCCATATAGTTCTTTTTTGTCTATTAGTTTTGCTTGAACTCCATTCTCAGGACTGCGATCGAGTTTGATAAGTATGCCACTGTCGATATCCGCAACTCCTGAAGCTGCCAGTGGTGTATGTGTGGAAGCTATGATTTGCGTATTGGGAAATATTTCATGCAAACGTTGGACTAAATAACGTTGCCAATTAGGATGTAAATGTTGCTCGACTTCATCGATGAGCAGAATACCGCCAATGTTGCCGCTTTCTGTTAGTCGATTGGCGTGAACTGCCCAACCAATAAAATCTAGAAGCCATTGGCTAGTGCTGCGATAACCATCACTGAGTGAGGCAAGAGGTTGTCTTCCCCAAAGTCCATCGACTTCGATGCCGCGATCGCTGTAATGAAATTGATATTCGGCATGATCGTCAAGCATGAGTACTTTGAGTAGCTGCTGTTCAATCTGTTTTCGCATTTCATGGGTTCGACGACGTTAAACCAGCTCTGGATCTTGAAAAGAAGCTGTAGGGTTAAATAAAGATTGCACTGAATCAAGGGAACGATATCCTTCGTGATTGGTATAGGTT
>JAJAZG010000071.1 GCA_026785865.1 Pseudanabaena sp. CAN_BIN31 | reverse complement strand
TCTTCATAAAAATCATCACGTAATTTTAAGATTGCAAGATCGGGCTGTGGCTCAGAGTTATTACCTAGTCGAATTGAATTTTGCGCTGAGACCATGACATAGTCGCCAAGCTTTGTTTGAATTAATCTGACAAGGCGAATAATAGAGGATACGTGTTTCCTACCAATTGGTGACATCTTTGTGATTTCTCCATTAATTAGTTCGAGGCGATCGCCTTCTGGAAAAATACCAGCTTCATACATGAGGTGATATTGCTGGATTGTAAATTTATGCGTGAGGAGTTGGGCTGTCATGGTCTTAATAAACCTCTTTCGCGATCAAAATTGAAATTAATATCGATATTAGCTCAACCTAACAAATGATTTTTTGCCAATCCTAAAGGCGATCGCCTTAACCTCTCAGATTTTTAAACCAAGCTTGCAATAACTCTTGACATTCGCGTTCGCGAATACCCGCGATCGCCTCTAGCTTATGAAAAGACACAGGACTATCAGGTAAATTAACCACCGTGCGAATCGCTCCTGCCTTGGGATCATCAGCCCCATAAACTAACCTACTAACCCGTGCTTGAATAATCGCCCCTGCACACATCGGACAAGGTTCTAGAGTTACATAGAGTGTACAGCCTGTTAAATGCCAATCTTGTAATATGCGTGATGCTGATCTAATTGCCACAATCTCAGCGTGAGCGGTAGGATCGCGATCGCGTTCTTTGCGATTTACACCTGTCGCGATCGCCTCACCCAATTTATTCACAATTACCGCGCCCACAGGAATCTCTCCCGCCGCCCCTGCCTCTTTTGCTAAGGCGATCGCCCGATCCATCCAAGTTTGATGTATTGCCAAATTTTCTATCATTTTTTATCTAAATGATTAACCGCGCGAAGCGCGGTCGGTCTTAAATTATTAACCGCGCGAAGCGCGGTCAATAATTTTTGGGTTTATTGTTACATTTACGACCATTTTTTTGCAAAATGGTATTAGTCCTGAATTGAGTCTTCCATGTCCCCAGAATCAAACTCCCTAGAACCGATCGCATTAACCACACCACTTTTTTACGTCAACGATCGCCCCCATATTGGTAGCGCCTACCCCACGATCGCGGCGGATGCTTTTGCACGGTTCTATCGGCTTAAGGGGCATCCTGTCATGTTTGTGACTGGCACAGACGAACATGGACAAAAAATTCAGCGCACTGCCGAAAAAAATAATTTATCGCCCCAAGAACATTGCGATCGCACCGTTGCTGAATTTTATAAACTATGGGAAAAATTTAATATTCGTTTTGATCGATTTACGCGAACAACTGCGCCCAAACATGAGGCGATCGTTAACGAATTTTTTCAACGTGTGTATGACGCAGGCGACATTTACTTAAATCAACAGAAAGGCTGGTACTGCGTTGCTTGCGAAGAATTTAAAGAAGAACGCGAACTTCCTCCTAGTCACCATTGCCCCACCCATACCAATGTCGTTTGTGAATGGCGCGATGAACCCAATTATTTCTTCCGCCTGTCCAAATATCAAAAAGCCTTAGATACATTTCACGAAGCCAACCCCAACTTCATCCAACCCGAAAGCCGCCGCAACGAAGTCTTAGGCTTCATGAAGCAGGGTTTACAAGATTTCTCAATCTCCCGCGTCAATCTCGATTGGGGCTTCCCAATTCCCACCGATCCCACCCATACAATTTATGTTTGGTTTGATGCTTTGCTTGGTTATATAACAGCCTTACTCGATCCCGATGATGAACCAACTCTCGCAAACGCTCTCAAAAATTGGTATCCCTTTAATCTGCATATTATTGGTAAAGATATATTAAGGTTTCACGCGATTTACTGGCCAGCGATGCTCATGTCTGCGGGCTTAGAATTGCCCAAGCGAGTTTTTGGTCATGGTTTGTTGACAAAAGACGGACTGAAGATGGGCAAAACTTTAGGCAATACCATCGATCCCTATGAGCTAGTTGGTCGCTATGGTGCTGACCCACTTCGCTACTATTTCTTAAGGGAAATTGAGTTTGGCAAAGATGGTGATTTTAACGAAGAAAGATTTATCGCGATCGTCAATGCCGACTTGGCTAATAGCCTTGGTAATTTGCTCAATCGCAGCCTCGGTATGGCAACTAAATATTGCCAACAAACTATTCCTATGTGCGATCGCAATGATCCCAGTGAAGTATCAGATTTAGTGCGTCCCGTAATTGAGCAAGCGACAACTTTGGGCGATCGCGTTGCACTTGATTACCAAAATCTTAATTTCCGCGCCGCTTGCGAGAAGATCCTCGAATTGATTTGGAATTGCAACAAATTAATTGATGAAACTACGCCTTGGAAGCTATTTAAAGCAGGTAAACAGCAAGAAGTTAATGAAACTTTATATACCTTGCTTGAATCAGTACGGATTGCGGCTTACTTACTTTCCCCAATTACCCCGCACATCAGCATCGCAGCCTATCAGCAACTAGGCTTAAACTTTGACGAAACATCTCCCCCTGATTGGAGTCATACAACTTGGGGAATACTCAAATCAGGTGAGTATTTAGCATCACCAAGTCCAATTTTTCAACGTATTGAAAACACCTAAAATGTATGTCTCTGAGTATATTTACTTATAGTGTATAGTTGGGATAAAGCTTTAAAGATAAATTAATTATATTCAAAGCTTTATCTTAAAAAACGTTTTATATCTTTTGAAAATCATTCTAAATTTATTTTGAATCCATTTTCAAAATCACTCGTATAAAATCAACTCTTTTATTAAATATTACTTTTAACCGCCAACGCTATTTTTAATTAGGCTGTACGTCCGTTTATTAAAAAGTTTTAATAGTTTTTTCTGAATTAGGTAAAACACTTAGGACGGTTTTAAGTATCCATGCTAATACCCAAGCTCCATCCCGCAGCACTAGATAACAAACGTTCTATAGGCAAAAATATGTTACCTTTCGAGCAAGACTCTGGCTTCAAAGCCGACCAAATTTTAGAAAATCGTGGGCGCGTTGCCATCTTTATTGATGGATCGAATCTTTTTTACGCCGCACTGCAACTAGGACTCGAAATCGACTATACCAAGTTGCTTTTGTGTCTTACCGATGGCTCACGATTACTACGCGCCTTCTTTTATACAGGGGTTGATCGCACCAACGAAAAACAACAGGGATTCCTGTTGTGGATGCGCCGCAATGGCTATCGGGTCATTTCTAAAGAACTCGTCCAGTTACCCGATGGCTCCAAAAAAGCTAATCTTGATGTCGAAATCGCCGTAGACATGATGGCGCTAATTGGTTCCTATGACACGGCTGTGCTAGTTAGTGGCGATGGCGATCTCGCCTATGCTGTCGATGCCGCAAGCTATCGTGGCGTTCGCGTTGAAGTAGTCAGCTTGCGATCGATGACCAGCGATCATTTAATTAATGTCGCCGATCGCTATGTCGATCTCGAAGCAATTAAAGACGACATTATGAAAGTATCGCGACCTCAATCGTCCAGCAATTTACCTAATCCTGCACCATCGATCGCCAGCTATACTTACCGCCCGATCTCTGGCGTTGCCGCGTTAGATAGCGATCGCAATCACTAATAATCATCTTTGGCGATGGTTGCCCCAACCAAAATAATCTTAAGCAATCTTAAAAAATATTGACAGAAGTTGCCATTGTCAATATATTATAGAGTTCGCTGTAAAATATTACGTCTTCGTAATTTGCTTGTGCCGACTGTAGCTAACCCACTGCATAGAACGTACGCTCTCACGAAGATAGTGTTGTACAGCCATCCGTCCAAAAAGATTCTAGTAAAACCCCTCAAAAGGTTTTCAACAAGTGCTTTTAGGGCAAACATGAAATTAAAAACTGACAACAAATTGGGAGACTTATAGTGGCTCGCATTGCAGGAGTTGACCTTCCTCGTGACAAGCGCATCGAAATAGGACTAACGTATATATACGGAATTGGTCTGACTAGCGCCAAAAAAATCTTAGCAGCTACCAAAATAAGCCCTGATACAAGGGTTAAAGAACTTACTGATCCTGAAGTAACAACTTTGCGCCAAGAGGTAGAATCCAACTTTCAAGTAGAAGGCGATCTGCGTCGTCTCGAAGGTTTAAGCATCAAACGCTTAGTAGACATTGGTTGCTACCGAGGTCGTAGACATCGTATGGGGCTTCCTGTGCGCGGACAACGCACTCGCACCAATGCGCGTACCCGTCGTGGCGGTCGTCGCACGGTCGCAGGTAAGAAGAAGGCTCCAGGTAAGAAGTAAGTAAGGATTAACACGAAATAATGGCTCGTCAAACAACCCGTAGAACTGGCGCACGCAAGAATAAGCGCAACGTCCCTAATGGGGTCGCTTATATCCAGTCTACTTTTAACAACACGATCGTCACGATCGCTGACACCGTAGGGGATGTCATTTCTTGGTCTTCAGCAGGTGCTAGCGGCTTTAAGGGCGCGAAAAAAGGTACTCCCTTTGCTGCCCAAACTGCTGCGGAATCTGCGGCTAGGAGAGCAATGGAACAAGGAATGCGTCAAGTTGAAGTAATGGTTACTGGTCCTGGATCGGGTCGCGAAACCGCAGTCAGAGCTTTGCAAGCTGCGGGACTCGAAATCACCCTTATCCGTGACATCACCCCTATTCCTCACAATGGCTGCCGCCCTCCAAAGCGCAGACGTGTGTAATGAATTACGAATTAGTAATTGCGAATTAGTAACTGCTATTAACCAGTAATTTGTAATTCGTAACCAATCAAGTCATTACTTGAATTTCTGATTATTTTATCTCCCAATCCCCCTTTGATTTTCGTTTACTCTTGCAGACTAAGTCGGTACAAATATGGCACAGTTTCAGGTTGAGTGCGTTGCATCCCACACAGAAAAAGACAATAGCCAGTACAGCCAATTTGTACTGGAACCACTAGATCGGGGGCAAGGCATTACCATTGGAAATGCGCTCAGACGAGTATTGCTCTCCAATCTTGAGGGTGCGGCGGTCACTGCTGTTCGCATTGCTGGTGTTAATCATGAATTTGCGACAATTCCGGGCGTGCGGGAAGACGTTTTAGATTTGATGCTCAACCTGAAGGAACTCGTGCTGAAGTCTTATAGCTCAGCACCGCAGATCATTCGTTTAGTAGAGCGCGGTCCAAAGCTAGTCACGGCTACAAGTTTTCTTTCTTTGCCATCTGATATCGAGATTGTCAATCCTAACCAATACATCGCCACTCTTAGTGAAGGTGCAACCTTGGAAATGGAACTGACGATTGAGCGTGGTAAAGGCTATCGTTCGGTAGACCGCTCGAAGGAAGATCACAGTTCGCCCATTGACACGCTCAAAATTGATGCTGTATTCATGCCTGTGCGTAAGGTCAAATATGAGATTAAAGATGCTCGGATCGGTGATGCGATCAATAAAGAGACTCTACTGATCGATATTTGGACAAACGGCAGCATTACACCTCAAGAAGCGCTCAGCCAATCCGCTAGCGTGTTAGTCAATCTGTTCTCGCCCTTGCAAGAAATCACCCTTGCGCCCACATTGCCCCAAGAGCGTGATGAGCAAGACGAAACTAAGCAAATTCACATTGAAGAATTACAACTCTCAGTCAGAGCTTATAACTGTCTCAAACGAGCTCAGATTAACACTGTTGCTGATTTGTTGGAATACACCCAAGACGATTTGCTGGAAATCAAAAACTTTGGTCAAAAGTCGGCTGAGGAAGTTATGGATGCCCTCAAACAGCATCTTGGCTTGACCTTAACTGAGTCCAAAGCTTCTAAAGTTATGTAGGTTTCATATCCATCTAGTACACACCTATGCGTCACCGTTGTAAAACCCCCCAGCTTAACAAGGCTGCCGATCAACGCAAAGCTCTCCTCCGTGCTTTGACAACTGATCTAATCCTCAGAGGCGAAATCAAGACGACCAGAGCTAAAGCTGATGCCGTTCGTAGCAGCGTCGATCACATGATCACCCTTGCTAAAAATGGTTCTCTGCACGCTCGCCGTCAAGCGATCGCCTATTTATACGATATTTCGGTTAAAGATGGCGAACCTGTAAAAGATCGTCCGATGACCAAAACCAAGCAAGAACAGCTACCCGAAGAAGAGCGCGTCACCACCTTGGTTGACTTGCTGTTTAGCCAAGCTCCTGAACGCTATGCCGATCGCAATGGTGGTTATACCCGTATTGTTCGGACGATTAGCCGTCGCGGTGACAATGCGGAAATGGCAATCTTGCAACTCGTCTAATCCAGATGTTTGCTGCTGATTCTCAGTCTCCCCGTCGTGTTGCTCTGATTATTCAATATCTAGGTACGCACTTTTATGGGTGGCAGAGACAGCCAAATCATCCCAGTGTGCAGCAAACGATTGAAGAAGCGATCGCCAAGATCTGCGGAAAAGCAACCGTTTTGCATAGTGCAGGTCGGACTGATACAGGCGTTCATGCGGCGGCTCAAGTGGCGCACTTCGATACGTCAAGTTTGATCCCACCCCAACGTTGGGCAAAGGTACTTAATAGTTATTTGCCCGAAGGTATCTTGATCTGTGGATCGGTAGAAGTCCCAAGCGACTGGCACGCAAGGTTTTCGGCGACATGGCGGCGTTATCGTTACACGATTTACACAGCCTCAACCCCGAATTTATTTGTAAAGCAGTTTAGCTGGCATTACTACCACGATCGCCTCGATGAAAAGCTGATCAACCAAGCCTTGCAGCCGATGCTCGGTGAACAGGATATGGCAGCGTTTCAAAGAGCAGGTTCAAGCCGTCCCCACAGTCGGCTAGAACTTCAAGAAGCAATCTGTTGGCGGGATGGTGATTTTGTCCATGTGGAAGTTCAAGCTAGTGGCTTTTTATATGGCATGATCCGTTTGTTGGTGGGGCAGCTTGTCGATGTCGGGCGATCGCGCCTGAGTGTCGCCGCCTTTACCAACATCTGGCAAGAAAAACGCCGTATCGAAGTCAAGTATGCGGCTCCGCCACAAGGACTATGCTTATTGGCGATCGGTTATGCCGATCATCCATTTGCTGAAAAATTTGATAGAGATATTTCAAAAATATATTTCGCAGATAAATCTCATAGATAACTCTCGTTTGTAGAGAAACTAATGACTACAACTACCACACTTACTCCCAATAAAAGCTACTTACCAAAAGATCCCGATCGCAAATGGTATGTCATTGATGCCGAAGGTCAACGCTTAGGTCGCCTTGCTAGCGCGATCGCGATCATCTTACGCGGCAAAAATAAGCCAATTTATACGCCTCACCTTGACACAGGTGATTTTGTCGTTGTGATCAACGCCGAAAAAATTGCCGTAACTGGTAAAAAATTCACCCAAAAGCTATACAGAAGACATTCTGGTCGCCCAGGTGGGATGAAGGAAGAGACTTTTGACAAAGTAATTGCTCGTGTTCCTGAGCGTATTCTGGAAACCGCCATTAAAGGTATGTTGCCAAAGAATACCCTCGGTCGTCAGCTTTTCACTAAGCTCAAGGTTTATAAGGGTGCTAGTCATCCTCATGAGGCTCAACAGCCCGAAACCTTGGTCATCAACACTATTCCATCGCAGAAGTAGGAGAAATAACCAATGTCAGATACTGAACGTTCTAATCGTGCCGTTTACTGGGGAACTGGTCGTCGTAAAAAGGCGATCGCCCGTGTGCGCCTCGTCCCAGGTGAAGGCAAAATCGTGATCAATGGCAAACCTGGCGATCTGTACTTGCAGTTCAACCCTACCTACATCTCAGGCGTAAAAGCTCCTTTGGAAACTTTGGGTTTGGAAAATGAGTACGATGTTTTGGTCAATGCTCATGGTGGCGGCGTAACAGGTCAAGCTGATGCGATTCGCTTGGGTGTTGCTCGTGCATTGTGCGAACTTGCTCCCGAAAATCGTAAGCCTCTCAAGGTTGAAGGCTATATGACCCGCGATCCTCGTTGTAAGGAACGTAAAAAGTATGGTCTTAAGAAGGCGCGTAAAGCTCCTCAATACTCGAAACGGTAATTACAAAATTACAAAAAAGAGAGATTGCACAAAGTGCAATCTCTCTTTTTTTGTGACCCTACAAACCAAACCTAGAATTTTTACAAAAGCCCCGCAAGGCGGGGCTTTTCTAAAAATTCTAGGTTTGGTTTGCTGTAAATTTTAATTTGGCGATGCCTTAGTTGTTAGTTTAGCAGCAGGCTTGAGCGGAATATTATTGGTTTGTAACCAGTCTTTGCCAATCCTAACTGTAATATCTGACTCAATATCACCCGTTGACTCGATCAATACTTCGCCAAGTCCTAGAGCCTCACGCAGTTTTTCAGCACTTTCGCGATCGCCGTTTTGAGCAATAATTTGCGTTTTTGCTAGGGGCTTAGTCCAGCGATCGCCAGCAGGAAATACTTGAGCATATCCCGCCTTAGACAGGACAGTTGTTGCTTTCTTGGAGCCATCAGGCTGGGACATACTATCTTGGATCGCAACCCTCATATTTTGAGGTGAATCATCCACCACACTTGCACCCGCCCGTTTCATTCCCCCAAAGCTCTGATTCATAATCTTGGCAAGCAGTCGATTATCCAAAATCCAGTAGCTGAGATTGTCAAATTCTCCAGAGTTACTAAATCGACCTGGAGCCATGTGCATCTGAATACTTTTGCGATCAATCTTTGAGGTATAAGCAGTAACGGCGAGAACTTCCTCAACAGATAGGTTTGTGTCAATATTGTCCTTAACAATTGCAAGGATTTCAGGGAATTTAGCGATCGCTTCGGGCTTGAGTTTCTGCTCAATGAAAGCGCGGAAAAATGATTGTTGACGCTGGACGCGACCGATGTCACCTAAGTCGTCATGACGATAGCGCATATATTGAATGGCTTTGCTACCGTTTAACTTTTGCTGCCCCGCATTGAGATTGATATAAAGACGTTGGCTATCATCTTGATATTTCATCTTTTTCGGGACAAATACATCGACACCACCAAGAGCATCGATTAATTTACCGAATCCACTGACATTAAAGCGGATGTAGCGATCAATGGGAATGTCTCCTAATACTTGACTAACCGTTTGAGCAGATAGCGATGCGCCACCCACATAATTAGCAAAATTAATCTTAGTTTTACCTACACCTTGGATATTAACTCGACTATCACGCGGGATCGAGAGGACAGAGACCTTTTTAGTAGCAGGATCGAAACGGATCAGTAACATTGCGTCACTCATGCCATTGAGATTGTCATCGACCTCTGCTAAGTATTTACCTTTGGGTTTGGACTGGGCATCGGGTAAGTCAGAGGTAAGAATAATCGTCCCCAGAACCAAAATATTTACAGGACGAGTCAGCGTCGGTACACCCGCGATCGCTGAAGTCATGCCGTCAGAATTACGATTAAATACTGCGGCTTCATCAGC
>JAJAZG010000070.1 GCA_026785865.1 Pseudanabaena sp. CAN_BIN31 | reverse complement strand
CTCGACTCTTGTTGGTTATGCTATGTCCGTTAGTAGCTAGACTATAGTTAAATGATACATTATTATGATAATTAAATAGTATCCTAAGTAGGTATGCATCATAAAACCCAAAATCTAAAAAGTTGTAGTGTAGGTGCAGCATGTACTACAGCTTTTTAGGTTTTAAAGATTTTTATACTTACCTACTTAGTATCACGCCATCAAAAAGATTCTGACAGACTAAAATGATCCCTCAGAAATTGCGATTAAAAAATTTTTTGAGCTATCAACAATTAGCTTTAGATTTTAGCGGGCTGCATGTTGCTTGTATTTGTGGCGCGAATGGGGCAGGAAAATCTTCGTTATTAGAGGCGATTTCTTGGGCGATTTGGGGATCAAGTCGTGTGGGAAGCCAAGATGATGTGATTCATGTTGGTTCTAAAGAAGCACAGGTAGATTTTACGTTTATCGCGGGTGGTGAAGTCTATCGAGTAATCAGAACGCGATCGCGTAATAGTTCGACATCATTAGAATTTCAGGTACAGAGTGAAGGCAAGTTTAAATCCCTCACCGAGCGCAAGGTGCAATCGACACAGCAAACGATTATTTCGCACCTAAAAATGGATTATGAAACCTTCGTTAATTCCGCATATTTGCGCCAAGGTCGCGCTGATGAATTTATGCTGAAACGTCCTAGCGATCGCAAACAGATTTTGGCAGATATGTTGG
The DNA here is from genome assembly GCA_026785865.1 of Pseudanabaena sp. CAN_BIN31. Taxonomy (GTDB): domain Bacteria; phylum Cyanobacteriota; class Cyanobacteriia; order Pseudanabaenales; family Pseudanabaenaceae; genus Pseudanabaena. The sequence goes on along the minus strand of JAJAZG010000070.1, from coordinate 2,544 downwards.
CGCTATCGCAATATGATGAGCTTGCCGAGCGTGCTAAAGATATTGCGCGAACAAGTAAGGCGGAAATATCAGTTTTAGAGAGTTTATTAGCGCATTTGCAATCACAAATTCTCGCAGGAGAAGCGATCGCACCGCAGTTAGAGATTTTGCGATCGCAGTTAACTAATTTGCAAGCATGGGAAAGTCGCGATCGGCAAAAACTGCAAACTACGGAAGAATTACAAAAACAATATCAAAATATTTCGCAACAACTCACTTGGCAACAACAACAGCAAGCTTCGCTGACTGCCAATTTAGCGCAACTAGATCGCCAATTAACAGGGCAACACAAACAATTACAGCAATTAGAAGGATATCTGCGAGAGCGATCGCCGATTTCGCAAGATTATGAGCGCTATCAATTGTTGTCAACACAGGAATCAGAGCTAGAACGCAAGTTTCAGAAATATCAACAACTTAGCGATCGGCGAATCGAATTTAGCCATAAACTCGCGAGTTTACAAAGCGATCTCAAAGGGCAATTACGACATTATCAAGCCCAGTTAGAAGCGTTAAGCCAACAGGAAAGCGATTTAAAAAGCATTCTCAATCGCGCTACGGAAATTGAGACGGCGATCGGGCAACTCCATCAAGCTCGTGCAATCTTGCAAGAGTTTGATCGCCTCCATGCTCAATCTACGCCGCTAGTCCATCGGCATCAGATTTTAAAACATCAATTAGAACGTGAGCAAACTAAACTTTCCGCAAAATTGGATGAATTAGTTACTAAAAGAGAACAATTATATTTGCAAGTCAAAAATCATGATCAATTACTCAGTAATGCTCAAGAGCTAGATCGACAAATTATATTGCTCCAAAAAAAGCAAGTTTATCAACAGCGCGTCCATGAAAAAGGATTGGAACGCCGTGATTTTTTGGAACGATTAAAAACAAGATTGGCTGATAGTGAAGCTGCGTTTCATAAATTAGAAGCAAAAATGCGTCAATTAATTGTTCCTGATGCTCCTTGCCCATTATGCGATCGCCCTCTCGATGAGGCGCATTGGCAGCTAGTCCAGAAAAAACATAAGCAAGAGTCTCGCGATTTGCAAGCCGATATTTGGGTGGTGAAGGAACAACAAGCGGCTTCTAATTGTGAAATTGAAGTTTTGCGGGAAGAATATCGCCTTTTAAAAAAGGAACTCGCGCCGCTTAACGATTTGATTCAGCGTAAAGGAACTTTGCAAGAAAGATTAAAGGCGATCGCTGAGGCAAAACAAAGGCTGATGCTGATTGATGCGGAGATTGTTGATTTAGGCGATCGCCTCCAAACTCAAAACTACATGCGCGATGCATGGGAAGAGATGGAACTAATCGAACATAATATCCATAAATTTGCTTATGACGAAAAAAATCACGCCCTAGCCCGTGGTGATGTAGAACGCTGGCGTTGGGCAGAGGTCAAGCAATCAGAGTTAAAAAACGCTCAGAGACAAGCTGATAATCTATCCCAAAAAATCCCTGATTTACAAACAAAAATCAATCAATTACAAGACCGACTCACTAAAAACCTGATCGATCTCGAAGTACAGCACGAACTCGAACAATGCGATCGCGCCCTCACCCAATTAGCCTACGCCCCTGATCGCCATCAGCAGCTCCGCACCCAAAAGCAAGAGCTAACGCCGTCACTATTGCGCTATCAAGAACTCACTCACGCCGAACAAGAATATCCCGAACTTCAGCAACAAGTCAGTCATTTGCAACAAACTCAATCTGCCAATCAACAAGAATTGCAAGCTATGACAACTCAAATCACCCAACTACAAACCCAATGTCAAAATCTGCATGGCGATCATGCTCAAGAAATTAATTCTCTGCGGCAAAATCTACAAAATTGGCGATCGCAGATGGATAGCCTTCTCGCCCAAATTGGCAGCCTCCAACAATCACAACAACAACTAGAGCAAAGCCGCCAACGCGAACAAGAAACCCTCGCTCAAATTGAACTAGCCCGTCATCGTCAACGCATTCACAATGAACTACATCAAGCCTTTGGTAAAAATGGCATTCAAGCGCTGATGCTCGAAAATGTGTTACCGCAAATCGAAGTAGAAGCTAATCAGATTCTCGCGCAACTTAGCGATCGCCAATTAAATGTCAGGTTCATCACTCAAAAATCTGGCAAAAAAAGCGATCGCCTGATCGAAACCCTAGATATCGAAATTGCCGATACAAAAGGAACTAGACCCTATGAAACCTACTCAGGCGGTGAAGCTTTTCGGATTAATTTTGCGGTGCGCCTTGCCCTCTCCCGTGTCCTCGCGCAGCGCAAAGGCAGTACTTTGCAAACCCTAATTATTGATGAAGGTTTCGGCAGTCAAGACCAATTAGGATGCGATCGCCTTGTCAGTGCGATTAATGCGATCGCGCCAGATTTTGAATGCATTCTCGTAATTACGCACATGCCACAAATGAAAGAAGCATTTAATACTCTCATCGTAGTATCGAATTCCGATGAAGGCTCAACCGTGCAGTTAGTTGGCTAATACTAGAGAGCTATGG
>JAJAZG010000069.1 GCA_026785865.1 Pseudanabaena sp. CAN_BIN31 | reverse complement strand
CCTGCTGAGAAACTTTATATCATCGATCCTGCCTTACCACCATCCATCCATCAGCTCTCAATTCATAACCTACGAATTGGAAAAGCGGTTTTAGATCTAGATTTTGAACGCTCTGGTACTCGTGCCAGCGATGTGACTACCTGTCGAGTTAATAAAAAACACGGTAACCTTCGAGTAATCATCGAAGCTTAAAAACCGTTAAAAGCCAAAAAGCACTAGCGCACGGTGAGCTAGTGCTTTTTGGGGTCGGTGGTCGTTTGTTCGTATTACTCGCGCTCGCCTAGCCCGATCGCCTGTTGAATATTATCTAAGCCATTGGCTTCAAGCTTCGCAACTAAACCTTGCAATATATTCTTTACTATCATTGGGCCCTCATAAATTAGCCCCGTATAGACTTGCACGATCGCCGCGCCAGCAATAATTTTTTGCCAAGCATCCTCGGCCGTAAAAATGCCGCCCACACCGATGATCGGTAAGCTGCCCTGCGTGGTTTGCCAGATCAGGCGAATCACTTCTAAAGAGCGATCGCGTACAGGTTGACCGCTAATTCCGCCAGCTTCTTCCGTGACAGGTTTACCCGTGATTGATAGATGGGTAGTTGTTAAATTTTGACGTGAAATCGTTGTGTTCGTGGCGATGATTCCTGCTACGCCATAGGCTTGGCTTGCCTTCACAACTTCGATAATATCGGCATCATTTAAGTCAGGCGCAATTTTTACTAAGATCGGTTTGTTCTGTGTATTGATTGGCTGTAGTTCCGCAAGGATCGCGCATAGGTGATCGGTTGCTTGCAAGTCGCGTAAATTGGGCGTGTTCGGCGAACTAACATTCACTACAAAATAGTCGCCAAAATCGTAAAGTGATCGCAAGCTTTCGGCATAGTCAAATTTAGCATCGGCAATTTCTGTAACTTTAGACTTGCCGAGATTAATGCCGAGAGGAATACTCAGCTTATGAGCTTGTAAATAATTTTTAATATCCACCGCCGCCGTGGCTGCACCGTGATTATTAAAACCCATACGATTTAAAACGGCGCGATCGCTGGGTAAACGAAACAAACGCGGCTGCGGATTGCCCGATTGAGCCAGTGCTGTAATCGTCCCCACTTCCGCAAACCCAAATCCCAGATTTGACCATGCCCCGATCGCCTCAGCATTTTTATCAAAGCCTGCGGCTAAGCCCACAGGATTCTCAAATTTTAGGTTCCATAGGGTTTGAGACAACCGTGAATCGCTATAGTAAAAGGCGGACTTAGCGATCGCTTGGAGTGTGGTTGACTCACTAATTTGATGACAAGTGGCGATCGCGAGACGATGTGCTGCTTCAGGATCAAGGGAAAACAACAGGGGACGCACCCCATATTGATAGGCAGCACTTAAAATAGGGTTTGGCATAGTTTTTATACTTTGTCGCGCAAAGTACGACAGACTTAGCTGCAATAAGGAATTAAGGAGTACATTTTTCTATGATATGGCAACTATTGACAGCGCCGCTCGATGGACTCGTCTGGATTGCAGAACAGATCGAAGAAAGGGCTACTGAAGAATTAGAAAAAACCGAAAATCTGCACAAGCGGCTCACCACTTTACAATTAAAGTTCGATCTTGGTGATATCAGTGAAGAAGATTTCACGGTGCAAGAACAAGAGATTTTAGAAGCAATGGAAGCTGAAATGAACGAAAATGAGGAATAAGAACTAAGCGCACAGCACTTAGTTCTTATTCCTCAAATAAATTTAACTAATTTAACAGGTATTGTCTGGTCTTAGGGAAAGTCAGCGCTTTGCACTAACTTTCTCTATTTGTTACCGTAAGCTTGCCATGCCAGATTGACCAGTGAATTAAATATGGCTGCTGCCGCGATCGCATTCCCCTTACGACCATTCACCCGAATATGCGGAATTAGTGAATCATTTAACCGTGACTTAAGCACATCGGTATCAATAAATCCCGCAGGAGTACCAATCACCAAAGCGGGCTTAACATCGTCTGTCTCGATTAAATCCACCAGAGTCGCCAGAGCCGTCTGGGACTCACCGATTACAAAAATAGCTTCGGGGTAGCGCCTTGCCAAAGTTTCAATCCCCCAAGCTGCTTGGGTTCTACCCTTTTGTGGACGAGTAATCGCTTCAATGCCACAATAAATAGGATTAGCGAAGGTATCGCAAATTTTAGGAAAGATGGCTGCTTGGACAGTCGGTACATCAACAATAATTGTGGTACGAGTCGCTAGGGCCGTAGCTCCTGCTTGTAATGAATTTTCTGAAAATCTAACAAGATCTTTATATTCAAAATCTGCGGTTGCATAAATTACTTGGCGCACAATTTCATATTCAGCTGGCGAGAGTGAATGCTCACCAATTTCATGATCAATTATTGCTAAGCTTTGTGCGTCCGTAATATGCCATTCCATAAGATTATCTGGTTGTTTTAGTTAATGGTATAGCATCATTCGGGTATACAGCCTATTGAGGCTTTAAGGATTACAGAAAAATTTTTGAAAGTGCCGCGAAGCGGCACTTTCAAAAATTTTTCTGGGTTTTATGGCAGCGCAAAGCGCTACAGCTTTTTGGGCTTTAAATATTTTGCCTGACACAATTACGTCCCTCGGCTTTAGCTAGGTATAAGGCGAGATCGGCTGATTTAATTAAATTTGTGACTTCAATCTCTTGAAATGGAAAAAGTGTTGCCACACCACAGCTAATCGTTACATGATTGGCAACCTTAGAAAAGTTGTGGGTCAATTGTAGCGATCGCACAACTTCTGTGGCACGAAGCGCCACATTCAGCCCACCTTCCACATCGGTATTTGGTAGGACGATCGCAAATTCTTCGCCGCCATAGCGAGCTACCAAATCCGCAGGGCGATTGGTACATTTACTAACTGCCTGTGCAACTGCTTTGAGGCAATAATCGCCTTCTTGATGTCCGTAGTTGTCGTTATAGTTTTTAAAGAAATCGATATCACACAATACTAAGGAAATCGGCTGTTGTTCTCGTTGCGATCGCCGACATTCTTGGTCAAGATATTCATCTAAGCAACGGCGATTGGCTACTTGAGTTAAGCCATCAATCGAGACTAATCGCTTTAATTCTTCGACAACAATCGCCAATTGTTGATTAGCCGACTCAAGCTGGATGCGAAGGTTGGCTTGATTGAGTAAACGGCGGACTCTTTGTCGTAGAACTGCCCAATGAATTGGCTTAGTTATATAGTCTGAAGCGCCCACTTCATAAGCATGATCGACAGACTCACGATCTTCGAGAGCCGTAATGATTAAAACAGGCGTGCGATCGCCATTGGGAAGTTTTTGTAGCCGCGAACAACATTCAAAACCATCTAAGACAGGCATCAACGCATCTAGTAAAATCATGTCTGGTTGACGTTCTTGATAAAGCTTTAACGCCTCCATGCCATTCTCCGCCTCAACCACATGATAATTTTCACGCTCCAAATAGCGCACCAAAATCTTTCTCATAAACACATCGTCATCCACAATTAAAATCAGCGGAGTCTTAGATGATGATATTTTGGAAATATCTATTTCTTGGTTTAGGTGCTTACTAAGAGCGCTGTTATTACTGACTGTCATCATATCGATTAGACGGTAGGATTAAGATTAACAGAAATGCGTCCACCTGAAAAATCTAGTGATATTTTTTATGCTCTAGCTCAGATCTAACTTGGGCATATTCATCAGTAATTTTATTAATTTTGATTTCTAAATCTTCAAGTTTATTATTACGCAGATTTGCTTCCAATTCACGACACAGAGTTGATAGATCTTCTGCCCCAATCACACTACTACTGGATTTCAAGGTATGGACTGTTCGCAGCAATACCTCAAAATCTTTTTGGGCGAAGCTCGTATATAACTCTTGAAGTAGCGATCGCGTATTATCTAAATAACTACTAATTAGCTCGATCAAAAATTCTGGATCATCGCCGCCGATATCGCTAGCAACTTCATGCAGCATGGCGATATTGATTGAAGACAATCTTAATTTATGGATCGCACTTGATGGACAGTCCCTTAATACTCGCACCAATTCAGCATTGCGGATCGGTTTACTAAGGTAATCATCCATACCTACAGCTAGGCAAATTTCGCGATCGCCTTGCATTGCATTCGCCGTCATCGCCACAATCCGAGGCTTAGCTGTGAGCTTGCCACTTTGCAATTTTTGCAGGATCTGTCTGGTCGCCTCCAGCCCGTCCATCTCAGGCATCTGCATATCCATAAAAATCAAGTCATAAGTTTGCTGCGCGAGCGCACTTAGCACCTCTAGCCCATTAGCCGCCACATCAGCCCGATAGCCCATACGCTGCAAAATATGGATCGCCACTTTTTGATTAACGACATTATCTTCGGCTAGCAAAATTCGTAATGGGTGATCTCTTCCCATGAGTGGGTCAAATACAAAACTTTGCTTTTGATTGAGTCCAGTTAGAACTTGTGTCGAATTTGCTAGATTTCCCAAGTTCTGATCGGTTACTTCATCAGTAAATTGAGTAGATCTTGTTGATGAAATCAAGTGCTGATTAGTAATACTGCTCGTTGAGGTGTTTTCCCCAATGTTAATCGGAGCCGTGACTGTAAAGTAAAAAGTAGAACCCTGATGGGCATCACTTTCCACCCACATTGTGCCGCCCATCACTTCGCACAAACGCTTACTGATCGCTAACCCTAATCCAGTACCGCCATATTGTCTGGTAGTCGAGGCATCGACTTGGCTAAAGGGTTGAAATAGTCGATGGAGGCGATCGCGAGGGATGCCGATACCTGTGTCCTTAACTGCAAATTGCAAAGTGCGTAATAACTCAGTTTCTTCGTGGCGATCGCTTAAAGAGCAGCGTAAATAATGGGAGATATGGGTTTGGGTGATCGAAATATTCACCGAGCCACGACTCGTAAACTTGATCGCATTACCAATTAAATTCGCCAAAACTTGTCGTAACCGTGTCATATCACCGACTACGATCAAATCGACATCAGGATGAATCAAATAGCCGAGTTCAAGGCTCTTTTCGATCGCCTTAACTGATAGCAACTCGATCGTATCTTCCAAACAAGTTCGCAAATCAAAAGTTTGTTCTTCTAATTCCAGATGCCCTGATTCAATTTTAGAAAAGTCTAAAATATCATTAATAATTACGAGTAAAGTGTTTCCCGCATTACGAGTGATCTCGACAAATTCTCGTTGCTCTTTACTTAAATTTGTATCGAGCAGAACCCCAGTCATTCCAATTACAGCATTCATCGGCGTGCGAATTTCATGACTCATCGTTGCCAAGAATTCACTCTTTGAGCGATTGGCAGCTTCGGCAATAAGTTTCGCTTCTTCTAATTCCGTATTTTTCGCAATTAATTGTTCGCGTTGCCGAGTTTTTTGAGTTAATAGATGTGCTTGTGATAGAGCAATACTGACTTGATTAGCAACGGCTTCCAGTAATTCTTTTTCTTCAAGCGTCCATTCATGGAAACTATTGCAATGGTGCAATAAAATAATTCCATTAGTCACACCATGAGACGAAGTACGGATTGCCAATAGCGATCGCAGTTGCATTCGATGGAGTAGTTCGCCAAACTCATCTAGCTCTGGCTCAGCGTAAACATTGGGAATCGCGATCGCCTGATCTTGGCTCGAAATTCGTTGACCAAATGCACTATTTAAAAAAGTTAGTTCAATATCTTTTACCGAAAAAATCTTGTCAGCTAATTGCTCTGACATCAGAGCAATTTTTGTTTGTGGTAATGACTCATGATTTTGATATTCCATTTTGTAAATGAGACATCGACTAGCATGAAAAGCCAATTGAATTTGATGAGCAGCAGTTTCAAAAATACTCTTAACATCAAGACTCTGACGAATTTGATCAGTAATCTGATTAAGTAAAATCGTTAGACGCATTTGCCTTTTTAAATTTTTTTCGGCTTCTTTGCGCTCAGTTATATCGGTCTGAATACCAATAAAGTGAGTAGCCTTGCCCCCATCGTCAAATATCGGTGAAATATTTAATTCATTCCAGAATAATGTGCCATCTTTGCGATAATTTCTGATAACAACAGTGCAAGATTCTGCTTTAGCGATCGCCTCGCGCAAAATTCCTTTTTCAGGCTGAGATACATCATCTCCTTGCAAAAAAAGACAATTTTTGCCTATTATTTCACTAGCTTCATAGCCAGTAATTTCTTCAAAAGCTGAGTTGGCGTAGATAATTGGATTATTGGGTAGTCGGCAGTCTGTAATCACGATCCCACTGCGGCTAGCATTGATCGCACGATCTTGTAGTCGCAGCCTTTCTTCGATTTTGTGTAAATCTTGCTCAGCTATGCTTGTTGACTTTTTCACGATCCCCTTATTTAAGAATTTTCGGCGTTTGACTGGGTAAGTCGGCAAGTCGCCATTGGTCACTGTATGCATAATTAAAAAACCAGATATGAAATTAATCTAAAAATAAATAACAAATTAATATATTAAAAATAAACTTAATGCTCCAAAAAATTCTTTTTGCAGCAAATATCACCCTGAGGCAGCTTGTAAAAATAAGTTGCTCACAATGGCGATTTTCGAGAGCTTTAACAAGGGGCTTAAGCCCCTTGCCTGTTCAAGTTGTCTCTACAAGCTGCCTAACAACAAAGAGTTAATTTTTAACTTTAAGCTTTGATCCCATATATCTTTTTATTCTATAACAATGAGAAATGCTACATCACATTTTGAGGATCATGTATGAGCTTATCTGACACGATCGCCGCGATCGCCACCGCTATTTCGCCGCAACAGGGGAGTGTGGGCATTGTGAGATTATCAGGCGATCGGGCTGTGGCGATCGCGCAGCAAATCTTCTATGCGGGTGGCAAACAAGTTTGGGAAAGTCATCGCATTCTCTATGGTTATGTGAAGCATCCAGCCACAAAAAATATTGTCGATGAAAGTTTATTGCTGCTAATGAAAGCGCCGCGTTCCTT
>JAJAZG010000068.1 GCA_026785865.1 Pseudanabaena sp. CAN_BIN31 | reverse complement strand
GATCTGGAGCATTGCAGGTTCGAGTTTGTTTGAACTTATCGATCTGACCGTTCCCTATGCGGTTGGACAAATATTGAATGTGTTGTCAGGGCGATCGCTTGATCGCGAAGTTGATAGCTTCATCACGGCAACGGCGGCGATATTTGGACAATCGGCCGATCAAGCAAGTTCATTAATCATTTTATCGATTTTGATTTTTGTGGTAACGGTGCTGCGTGCGCCGATACAGGTCTGGATTGCGAATAATTTCCATTGGGAAATTGCGATCAAAACTCGTCGCGATCAATCGCAAAAAGCGATCGCCAAAATCTTGACTTTACCGATTGAGTTTTATGATGAGAATAATCCAGGACGGATAGCGGGGAGAGTGGCACGGGGCTTAGCCAATCATCTGTGGTCATACCCTGAAATCGCAGGACAATTGATCCCTAAATTTATACGAATCCTCGGTATTTTTGCGATTATCTGCGCGATCGCATGGTGGATTTCTGCCTTCTTTTTAGTTTCATTTATTTTGGTGCTATTTGTAAGTTTGCAGAAGATAAAGGGGTTAATAAAAATCGAAGAAAACCTTGATGCTTATCAAGAGAATACAGAAAGCCGCACTTCCGAAATTATTACCAATATCAAAACTGTAAAAGCTTTTGCGAACGAAGCGAAGGAATATAAACGACAAAGCAATCGCCTTGTGCGTGAAGCAAAAGTTTCGCTCTGGGGGATTCATATTGGTTATGTCAAATTGGGCATGGTTCGCGATACGGTACTAGAATCTTGTCAATTTGTGGTATTTGGGGCAGCCCTATTTGCAACCTTTAGCGGCAAGATGTCGATTGGACATTTCATCACCATTTCCACATTGGCAAGTATGGCATATTCAGAAATCAAGCCGATTTGCTTATTAGCAGAAGTCTTTGCCCGTCGCTATTCCTCAATGCTCCGCTTCCATGAATTCATGAAACAACCGAATGGACAAGATGCAGCGATCGCCTTACATCCAAATACTAAATATCCGCAATATCGCTTTGATGGCAAAGTAGAATTTCGCAACCTTACTTTTGGATACGATCGCGATCGTCCCGTACTCGAGAAGATTCAATTCACGGTCAATCCCTATGAAACTGTAGCCCTAGTCGGACGATCTGGCTCAGGCAAATCAACGTTAGTAAAGCTGCTCTTCCGCTACTTTGAGCCAATGGGCGGCGGTATTTTCATTGATGGTCAAAACATCACCGAACTCGATATTACGGGATATCGCAAACGTCTGGCGATCGTGCATCAAGAGGTAGATATTTTTAATGGAACGTTGATGGATAATTTGGTTTATGGAAATCCCACCGCAACCTTAGCTGAAGTCCAAGAAGCTTGCGCGATCGCTAGTGTTGACGAGTTTCTAGATATGTTACCAGAACGCTACAACACCATCGTTGGTGAGCGTGGCGTGCGGCTATCTGGCGGTCAGCGTCAGCGATTAGGAATTGCGCGGGCGCTACTGGTCAATCCTGACATTCTTGTATTTGATGAAGCAACTTCTAGTCTTGATTATGAATCAGAGCGATCGATCCAACTTGCCATGCGCCGTATTCAGGGAACGCGCACCACGATTGTGATTGCTCACCGCCTCAGCACTGTGCGCGAAGCCGATCAAATTGTAGTTTTAGATAAAGGTCAAATTGCCGAAGTTGGTTCCCATCAACAGCTTTTATCCCAAGGCGGTATCTATCATCGCTTACATTCTTTGCAAGAAACAGGCGGATTGTTATAGGGAACAAGGGGCTTAAGCCCCTTGTCTGGTCTTCCAAAATCTCAATAAGAGCGTAACCGCAGTAATCGCTGCACAGCCAATCGTCAAAACCCAATTTTTAGCCGTCCATTCCATTGCACCAAGATAGTTAGAGCCGATCGCGATCGCATGAATGGAGGCGAGGACTAAAGCGGGAACTGATAACAAATGCAAATAGCGCCAAGCTTTACCCAGTTTTTTGACCATCCAATCAGAACTAGTCAGGGCGGCGGGAGTCATTAGCGCGATCGCGATCGCGCCCAACCAAATCGAAAATTGATGCTGTGGAATCATGAACGATAAAGCATCAAAATTCCATTGAAAAGTATGCTCGATCATATGGAATGTATGCGCGAGCGATAGAACAAATGCACCGACCCCGATCGCCCTGCGATAGATCATCAGTCCTGAGCAAGATTTATAAATGTGACTGAGGGGACGCGCAACTAAGGCAAGAATTAACAAAATCAAACCACCATGCCCCGTATAGTCCACCATGTCGCTAGTTCTTAATAGCGTTAAAATGCCGATAGTGAGCGTAATCCATCCACCCATCTGAAACAACTGACTGCGGCGATCGCGGCTGAGCATTCCCGCAAATACACCAATCCCTAGCATCGAAGGTAAAGTTCCCATACCAAAAGCCAACATCGTCAGCATTCCCTGCATCATGTCGCCAGTTTCCGCCGCCTTCAGTTGTGCTGTATAGAGAAATCCGCAAGGAATTAAGCCCCATGTCATGCCTAGCAAAGCGGGTGTAAGGGGATGGGAATGTAGCGATAATTTCATCATCGCGGCGCTGAGGCGTTGATGTAGCCACACCATTGCCATCGGATTGAAAAATGGAAAATTTGGTAAACCTTCAGGCTTGATCTGCACGATCCCCATCCAAACCAAGAGAATCCCCGTCAAAACTGCCAGCCACCGCCGCAGATCGCTCTCTATCCCTGCAAACTGTCCGCTAGCCACTAATACCGAACCGATCGCTCCAATCGCCGCACCAGCGATCGCATAACTTAAAATTCTGCCAATATTTAGCAATGCGTGAAAATATAAATGCTGTTGCCAACTTTGCGACTTATTATCGGCTTTACTTTCTTTACCTGAAAGCGAAAAAGCCACGGTCAAGGGGCCACACATGCCCACACAATGACCGAAACTCCCTAAAAATCCTAAAGCGGCAATAAGCAATAAATCTAGCATTAGTCAGATATAGCGCAAAATCGCGCCCTCATTTGCCAACATTTGTCGTAAATATCAATTCAAACTCTGAAAAATCTTCATCTCCCTTTGGCTGACCGTTCAATTGCAGTTCATATCTTCCCACTTGTGGGAAGGTTACTTCTATACTGGGTAGTCCCAAATAGCGATCAAGAATTGACGCAGATTTAGATGCTGTAAATTTGATATTTTTATTGGTTAGCGATCGCACTTCCAGACGACAATTACATTTTTCGTAAGGGATAATCTCGCCACCGCGTCTAGTCAGCGCAATCCAAACCCTTGATTTTTGTCCAGCAATCGGGCGATCGTTCGGCTCAATATGAATTGTGCCACCAACTGAGTTAGAAGTTCGCACTTCATGGGCAATCAGAACAGGTGAGGAAACCCGCTCTGAATATGAGTTATCTAAATTCAAATTTAAAAGGATAGCAGCGACTTCAAACATAGATGATCAATTGTTTTGGAAAATTTGAAGAGAGAAAACTTTGACGATTTATGCCCCGCGAAAAATAAGGGCAAAGCCTTAGCTGATGCCCTACGCGGCTTAGCCGCAAAGTCGCGTTGAATTTTTAGTCTGCGATCATGATGATGGTGTTTGCGCTGATAGTCAAAAGACAGCCTGTCAAACAACCAAACCCAAAAAGTAGATGCGGCGCAGAGCGCCGCATCTACTTTTTGATTTCCTCGAAATACTTGGCGACAGCTATATCTAGCTAATCGGGCGAAGAATAGAAACTTTTTATAAATTAAGATCGTCCTTGGTCATGTAAACGTAATCTGTTGCTAACAAATTAGAAATCTAGACTAAATTTAGATGTAAGTCTAAGTTAAACCCAAGTTGAATTTGTCAAAATAATTAGCAATTCAATCTAAACTTTGCTAAATACCTATAGCCCGAAACTTTTGGGGAACCTCATGAAAAGTCCTTTTAAACTCATCTCTGCATCTCTATTAGCAACATTGGTCACCGCCGCCACGGTGAGTCCTAGCTGGGCAGCCGACCCATTTCGCTCCCAAAACACTAGGGCGATCGGCAATGAAACCCAAAAAGCCTTTGAATTAATGTTTAAAGACGGAAATTATGTGGCGGCGGTGAAGCAGTTAGATGTCGCTGTCCGAACTGAGGCTGACGAACCGCTTTTGTTTGCACTACGGGCTTCAACCTTCTACGTTAAAGAAGACTATTTAGGGATGAAAGTGGCGGGTCAGCGCGTCCGTGTCAATGCTGAAGCCTTGAAAGGTAAAGACAATCTCAGAGCCTATATTTATCTCGCAGCAAGCGATCTGATCGAGGCAGGATACATCGTCAAAACTGAAGGTTTGTCTAGTGCGGCTAAGGCATTACCACTGGTACAGAATGTATTTGACAATATTCAAAAAGCGAAGAATCTTGACTCTAGCGATCCTGAGCTAAATTTGGTAAAAGGTTATATCGATATGCTGATTGCCTCGGTATTACCTTTATCCGACCTTGATTCGGCTTTAGAAAGTCTCAAGCAATATTCAACACCCGATTATCTGAAATGGCGTGGGATCGCTCTGGCTTATCGTGATGCGCGTAGACCAGAACCTGCCTTAGATGCCGTAAATAAGGCGTTGACATCTGCCCCTAACAATCCAGATTTACATTATCTCAAAGGACAAATCCTGTGGATGCAAGGTGGCAATAATATTCCTACTGCCAAAAAGGAATTTGAACGCGCCCTCAGTAAGTCAAAACAAATGAGTCCTAGTCTGTTGGCAGAAATTCGCGAACAATGCCGTAACATATCGGGCGGTAAAAGCTGTCCCGAACAAAAATAAGTTGTCTTCATACCAAAAAAGTAGATAGAGGGCGCGATGCGCCCTCTATCTACTTTTTTGGTAATGCGATAAAAACGTAAGGGCAATTCATGAATTGCCCTTACGTTTTTTATACAAAGTAAAAGAACTCATGGCGCAAGATATTAAACTGCTCGTGGTAGATATTGATGGCACGATTAGCGGTGATGCCAATCAGGTCAATGATGCGGTTAAGCAAGCAATAAAAGCGGCCCAAGCAAAGGGTGTAAAAGTAGCGATCGCCACGGGTAGAATGTATCGCTCGGCGGTGAGATTTCATGAATTAATCGGCTCCGATCTGCCCTTGATTTCCTATCAGGGTGCATTTATCAAAGATCCGAAAACTAATGAATTAGTCGGACATTGGCCAGTTGATATCGAGCAGGCACTATCTTTGCTCGATGATTTGGGCGAATATGCCACTCATGATCAGCTTTCGATCCATATCTATGTGAATGATGAACTCTATGTTCGCAAAATGACACCACAAACTGAAGCCTATGCAGAACGTTCTCAAGTTAGAGTCAATGTGGTTGGCGATTTACGAGAGTTTCTGACTGGCAAAAGTACAGAGCATCCACCGACGAAAATTTTGGCTTTGAGTGATACTGCCGAACTGGTAACAGAGATGCTGCGGGTGCTGAAAGGGCGCTATACGCCACAAGAGCTTTATCTCACCAAGTCTGTGGCGACATTTTTTGAGGCAACCAATCCGATCGCCAATAAAGGAACTGCCGTTAAGCATTTAGCTGAGAATATTTTGGGATTTGAACGATCGCAGGTTTTAGCGATCGGTGATAATTTCAATGATTTAGAAATGATTGAATACGCAGGAATCGGCGTGGTGATGGGGAATGCTCCTGAAGGCTTAAAGCCCTTTGCTAATTGGGTTGCACCGACTGTGGAAAATAACGGTGCAGCAGCAGCGATCGCCAAATTTGTTTTGCAAGATAGCTGATAATTTGATGACTATATTGCAATCTCAAAAAATTGTCACACATCGCGATCGCGCATATACTTTTGGGCTAGGTATTTGTTGCCTAGCGGCGATCGCAGGTTGTTCAAATCCATTTAGCGCCGCCAGCGTGCCAGACCAACTTCGCTTGGGAACTTTTAATCTGGAAAATTTTGATGGGTTAAATGCGGAAAAAGTTGACGCAGTGAGTCAAATTATTGAACGTAATTTTGATGCGATCGGCTTGCAGGAAATTAGCCCGATCGCTGCCGAAAAGTTAAAAGAGAAGCTGAATAAATCTAAACCATGGGAATTTATTTTAGGTGAGACAGGTAATAAGCAGAGAGTCGCTTTGTTCTATCGCAAAGACTTGATCACAGCTAAAAAAGTCGCCGAATGGAAACAGGTAAACATCACAGGGACATTACGATCGCCGCTTGTAACTTATCTCAAAGCAGGTCAGAAATTTGATTTTACTTTAGTGGTAGTCCATCAAAAGGGTGGCGGTGGTGGAGAAGCCGATCGCATCCGTCGAAATCAAAGCGATCGCCTGCGCCAAGAAGTTGATAAATATCAGCAGAATTCTCAATCTGATCCTGATTTGATTCTCGTAGGAGATTTTAATAGTCCGACATGGGCTGACCAAAATCGCGGGTTACGGGATGCGCCACTTACATTTCTTACCCGAACCATAG
>JAJAZG010000067.1 GCA_026785865.1 Pseudanabaena sp. CAN_BIN31 | reverse complement strand
TGTCTCGGTAAATATGGCGATACGCATAGTGTGACTGACAGGGTGACTTTACGGAATCGTTGGCTTGAAGCTGAGAGAATCATAAAATAAAAAGCACCCTAGGGTGCTTTTTATTTACAAAATCTAGAAATTGGAAACCGAACTTCCTGAAGTATTCTTAGCAATCTTCAGATATTCAGTATTAACTCCCGATTCGCGAGTCAGCGAAACCTTGCCAGTACGGGCAATTTCGCGAATGCCAAACTTGTCTAACATCTTCAAAATCGCGACCATCTTACCTGGATCGCCCACCACCTCGATCGTCAAGAAATCATCGGCAACATCAACAATACGGGCGCGGAAAATTTGTGATATTTCAATAATTTCCGATCGCACATTTGGGGCAGCATTCACCTTGACGAGCATCAACTCGCGCTCCACACAAGGAATATCGGTAAAGTCTAAAATGGTGATCACATTGATCAGCTTGTGCAACTGCTTCGTGATTTGCTCAATCGTATGATCGTCGCCTGAGACAACCATCGTAATGCGCGTAAACCCATCTTGCTCAGCAGTGCCGACTGCGAGGCTCTCGATATTAAAACCTCGGCGGGCGAACAAGCTAGCAATACGGGTCAGCACGCCTGCCTCATCTTGCACGACAACGGAGAGAGTATGTTTCATGGTGACAAATTCGAGAAAATAAACAGCACAGTAGATTATATTAATGACTTTGGTTACTTTATGGCGACTATCAAGCTACATATTGATAACGATTAAAGTGCTTTGTTTTTAAAACTGAGTGGGACGCTCCGCGTCCTACTCAGTCAATCTATTCCAACATCAAAAATATGACTGCTCAGTTTCATCATGTTCCCGTGCTTGCCGAACCCGCGATCGCAGGTTTAGAAATCATTTCAGGCGGTATATATCTCGATTGCACCGTTGGCGGCGGTGGACATAGCTCCTTAATTTTGCAAGCAGCCGAAAATGTGCGCCTCGTGGGAATTGATCGCGACGAAATGGCGATCGCCGCCGCCACTGAAAAATTGACAGATTATGAAAATAGAGTCACATTCTGGCGCGGTAATTTTTGTGAATATAAACCAGCACCAAATTTGCTCTTTGATGGCATCCTCGCTGATTTGGGGGTAAGTTCCACTCAGTTTGATGTTGCCGAGCGCGGTTTTAGCTTTCGCGAGTCAGGCGATCTCGATATGCGAATGGATAATCGCCAAACTCTGACCGCCGCCGAAATTGTCAATCACTATAAAGAAGTAGAACTTGCGAATATATTTTTTAAACTAGGAGAAGAAAGACTGTCGCGCAGAATTGCGCGTCAAATTGTCGAGAAGCGTCCATTTAAAACCACATTAGAACTCGCTAATGCTATTTCTGCTTGTGTTCCCGCCAGTTATCGTAATGGCAGAATCCATCCCGCTACGCGCACATTCCAAGCTTTGAGAATTGCCGTCAATCGTGAATTAGAAAGTCTTGAAAAATGGTTGACGATCGCGCCTAATTGGTTAAAAACAGGTGGAAAAATTGCGGTGATTACTTTCCATAGCCTCGAAGATCGCATTGTCAAACATACTTTTCGCGAAGATGATCGCCTCCAAGTTCTCACCAAAAAAGTAATCATCGCCAGTGATGCCGAAATTAAATCTAATCCGCGATCTCGATCGGCGAAATTACGCCTTGCTCAAAGGATCGAGCAAGGGGCTTAAGCCCCTTGTTTCCTGTCAAACTACTTGCCTTGCAACTGGGCTAAACGAGCTTTGAGAATCTCCTGCTGTTTCAGTGATTCTTCCAACTCAAGCCGAGCCGTTGCCACAACTTCAGGCGGTGCTTTTTTGACATAGCCCTCATTATTTAAACGTCCTTGACTAGAAGCGATCGCCCCTTCTAGTTTCTTGAGAGTGCGCTCTAGCTTGGCAACCAATTGCCCAATATCGACAACACCAACTAGAGAGACAATCGCCTGTACCGTGCCGACCACACCTGCGATCGCTTCTTCTGTTGCAGATTCATCGACTGCTGCCGCGATCGCTAAGTCTTCCACCTTAGCCAAATCGAGAATATAGCTTTGTCCTGCCTCGAGTAAAGTGCGTTCGCGATCGCTGTCCGATTGCAAAATCACTTTAACTTTTAGACTAGGCTTAATCTCAGCTTCAGCCCGAAGATTGCGAATGGTACGGATTGTGCCAATCAACAATTTAAACTGTTCTTCCAGTTCTTCATTAATGTGAGTTGTATTAATTTCGGGATAGGGTTGAATCGCCAAAACGGGGCGATCGCTAGATGGTTCGCTGGTTCCATAGGTCAGCAACTGCCAAATCTCTTCAGTAACATGGGGCATAAATGGATGCAATAAACGCAAAATTCCATCCAATACAAAGTTCAGGGTTTGCTGCACGGTGGCGCGAGAAGTTGGGTCAGCATCTTCTTGTAAACGTGACTTAACTAGCTCAATGTACCAATCACAAAAATCGCCCCAGAAAAATTCATAGATGGTTTTCGTTGCTTCGCCCATACTGTAGGCATCAAGTTGCTCGCGTACTTGCAATACTGTTTGATCGTAACGCGACAAAATCCAGCGATCGGCAAGTTCTAAGTTCTCAACTTGTAAACTCGCGGAGCGAGTTTCTAAGTTGAGGTTTATCATCACAAATCGTGAAGCGTTCCAAAGCTTATTGGCAAAGTTCCGTGCTGTTTCCACATTAGTTGATTCATCGGTTTTGCGATTGTAATCAAGGCGAATATCTTGCCCTGCGCCCGTCACTTCTTTAACAAGAGAATAACGCAGCGCATCAACGCCATACTTATCAATTAGAACCAAAGGATCGATGCCATTATTTTTTGATTTGGACATCTTCTGATTGTTTTCATCACGCACCAGTCCATGAATATAGACCGTATGGAAAGGCATTTTACCCGTGAAATATCCTGCCATCATCGTCATCCGCGCTACCCAGAAGAAAATAATGTCAAAACCTGTTACTAGCACGCTGGTCGGATAGAAAGTCTCGAAGTCCTGTGTTTGCTCTGGCCAGCCGAGAGTTGAGAATGGCCATAAACCTGATGAGAACCATGTATCAAGTACATCTGGATCGCGTTCTAAAGTGACATCTTCACCAAATTTAGCTTTAGCCTGTGCATAAGCCTCATCTTCTGTTTTCGCCACAAAAATTGTGCCATCGGGCGCATACCAAGCAGGAATTTGATGTCCCCACCAGAGTTGACGAGAAATACACCAATCCTTGAGGCGAATCAACCAGTCTCGATAAACACGCCCCCAGCGATCGGGAACGAACGTGGGTGAGTTTTGCTTGTCAAATTGTTCTAACGCAAAGTCTGAAAGCGGCTTGATATTCACAAACCACTGAATTGAAAGCAACGGTTCGACAGGCACTTTGCCACGTTCCGAATAGGGAACAGTGTGGGTATAGTCTTCAATCTTTTCGACTAAGCCCATTTGATCAAGCTTGGCAATGATGTTTTTACGCGCAACAAAACGATCCTGTCCTTGGAATTCACCACCATTCTCATTGATCGATCCATCTTTATTGAGAATATTAATTAATGGAAGTTGATGCCGTTTGCCCATCTCAAAGTCATTAGGATCATGAGCAGGTGTGATTT
>JAJAZG010000066.1 GCA_026785865.1 Pseudanabaena sp. CAN_BIN31 | reverse complement strand
CCCAAAAAGCTGTAGCGCCCACGCAGCGGGCGCTACAGCTTTTTGGAGTTTGGGTTTTATTATGACTACTTACTTATGTGAGAGAAAGTATGCGAACGATATTGGAGCAGAATTCAATAACAGAACAAGCAGAATCTCATACCTATTCAGCTAGGAAATTTTTGTCGCGCTGCTATGTGTTTGATCGATGACAAGCACCATCATTCAAAAGACAGATATTGTCGTTTTGAAGCACTACACGCAAAAATTCCTATCCAAAGAGGATATTTACTACTTATTTAGTTTTGAAAAAATATTTAGTCTTCTCCATGACGAGAAGCGATCGATCTAGGTTGTTAACGGTGGTTACAACCCCAGTAGTTAAAAGATCGATCGGAACATACTAGGTCCTTCACAGGCATCATCCCAAGAAAGAGTAGGGTCAGACTCACGTCTTTCGCCCAACTTTAGGTTGAGGAGCCAATCACATTCAAGCAATAAAGCCAGTTTTTTCAATTTCTATGTAGATGATAAAAACAATTCCTTAGATATAGTAGCACTTTTTTGATAAATACAAGCAAAATGGCGCTAGAGAGTTTATATGTAAATTAGTTTAATTGTATATAAGGAGACTCATATAAATCTAAGCCTCTTTTTTGAGACAAAACGGACGTATTTCAGGCAGGGACGATCATGATGACAGCGCAGTATCAGGCGGCTTTACACTCCTATGCAGAAGGTCGGTATGAAGAGGCGATGCAGCAGTTCTCAGAATTGTTGTATGAAGATCCTCGCAATCCTAAGCTGCATATCTGGTTGGGCGCAACCTTTCGTAAGGCAGGCAAGATTGAGTACGCTAAGGTGCAGTATCAGCAAGTATTAACGCTTACGGACGATCCAGATTTACTCGATCTTGCCAGTACTTCTCTTGCCCAAATCCAAAACAAGTTAGCTAATATCCCCCAGAAGAGTAGCATACGGAAAGATCCCCAGAAAGATGGAGATAAAGCTCAAGAAGCTAGCTATAGAGCTTTGCAACTAGAGAGCGCTCAAAACGCTAGTTCAAAGGTAAATGGCGCATCTAGCAATAGGAATATTGACTGCATTATTGATGATGATCAGACGGCGGCTAACTCGACCCTGTTGGCGGCTCCTTCTCGCAATGTTGCATCTAAGCTAAAAGCTTCTTCATATGGTCAAATTAATGGTAATGGAACAGTACCACCCCCACCAACAATCGCGGCTTTATTCAAGAATCAGGAAGATCCTCTACAACAACAATTGGCAGATGAGCAGCCGATGATGGTTGGGGATGGAGGAAATGTAGTGATAATAGTTGATGATTTAGAGCCAACAGACAATGCTCCATCTACTTCAATTTTGAACGATACGATCGCCAACATTAATGAAACAAGAAAAACAACCAAAAAAAGAAAAAGTAACCAAGTTCAAGTTAAATCCTCCCCCGTAGAATCAGTATTTTTAGAAATAGATGATCGCGATAATCCTTATTACAGTAGACGTATCCGCAAAAAGCATCAGGGCAAATCGATCGCTTTGGAAGATATATTTAAATTTTCCACTGTTGGTCAAAAAATCACTTTATGGGGGACTCTAGTTGCGACCATTCCCGCGATCGCCTTGGGCGTGGCAGCATACCAAGTGGGAGATGGCTTATTGTTGAACAAGGTCAGGCAGTCTCAGCAATCGGAGGCGATCGCCTTAGCAAACGGCACTAAAAACTTCTTAAATCAGCAAGCTGATAATGTCGGTGTATTACAAAAATTGCTAGTTTCAACAGAAGTTGGACAGAACACGCCGCAAAAGACCGCATCTCCAGATCTATCAGCAAATAAGAGACTGCTCAATCCTTCTCAGTCTATCCTAATCGCACAGGAACGTCAGTATAAGCAACAGTTGACTAATAGACTCAATCTCTACAGCCAAGCTTATCCTGAATACACCAGCATTGCAATGTTCAGCCCTAGTGGAGAGTTGCTCGCGCAGTCAACTAATTCAAAATCTCTCCAAACTCTTAACCCCGATGTTATAAGCAAAGCGAATTCACTTGATAAAGTATTGCTTAGCAATTCTGTAATTAACAAAGACAGCGTTGGGGCAAATCTTTATGCAATTAAATCAATTAAAAGTCCTGCTTCGCAAAAGATTAGTATGATTTTACAGGTTGAGATTCCTCTAAAGAGATTAGAGGTGGAGTTAACTAAGACAACAGCCAATAATGCTGATGGAATTAAGAATAGCAATTTTTATGTAATTGATAGCTCCAACAAGTATCTTACTAGCTCACAGCCTGTCACAGTCGGGGAAGATGCGTTAGCAGATTTCGCAATGCTGCCTGATTTGCGTTCTTCACAATCATCAAATTCAAGAGATCTCATCAAAAGCGATCGCAATGTGCAAATTCTTGCCTACGCACCTGTCCCGAATATGCAAGCCTATGGCATGTCAACATGGGATGTGTTGACGACATTAGACAAGACTACCGCGATCGCCGCAGGTAGTCAAAATCTATTAATGGTGATTGGGCTTGGCATCGCCGCCACACCATTGCTAGTAGGCGCGATCGCTTATGCGCTATCCCGAAAATTCAGCACTAGACTTAAAAATATTCGCCTCGCTTTACGAGATCTTAGACGAGGGAGTACCGATGTCAGTTTTGGAACTTTGAGCGTCGAAGGAAATGACGAGCTATCCGACATCTCGGTAAGCATCAATAGAATGTCTGAGCAGTTTCAAATCATGACCCAGAAGCATGAACAGGAAAAACAAAACTTGCAGTTACAGATAGCGAAGCTTTTTAAAGTCTTGGCAAAACTTTCTAGAGAAGAAAAACACGAAGTTAAGGATGCAGATTTGTCCGATGAAAATATATTGCATATGGGCAAAAAAGTTCGAGCGGAGATGGTACAGCGACATGCTGAAGTCGAGAATTATCGAAAGGAGAAGGAAGATCTCCAGAAACAATTAATGCAGATGCTCGGAGATGTCCAAGCTTTGGCGGATGGAGATCTAACGGTTTCTACCAAAGCTATCGATGGTGATTTCGCTAATGTTGGCATATTTTTTGATGATGTCATTCGTGGATTGCAAAACATTGTTGGTCAAGTTAAGTCATCGACTAATCAAGTTAATTTTTCGTTGGGACAAAATGAACAGGCGATCGCCAATCTTGCTAGTCTCTCGCAAAGACAGATGGATACGGTGACGCGATCGCTAAATACAATGCAGATGTCTAAGCTGTCAGCTAATACAATCGTCGATCATAGTCAGCAAGTATTGCAATCATCGCAACTAGTTGCTGAAAAATTATCAGACAGCGATCGCTCCATTGATGCGGTGATGGCAAAGGTTGGGGAATTGCAGAGTACAGTGTCGACAACGGCTAAGAGAGTCAAGCAATTAGGCATTGCATCTCAAAAAATCGCTAAAGCAATGTCTGCAATCAACGAGATTGCGATTAAGACCAATTTTCTCGCAATTAATGCCACTCTTGAGGCATCTCGGACAGGATCTGCCAGTAATGGATTTGTGATAGTTGCCGAAGAAGTGGGCGAACTGGCTGCTCGCTCAGTTGTGGCTACCAAAGAAGTAGAAAGCTTGCTCAGGAATATTCAGAGTGAGACTAATGCCGTGATGATTGCAGTTGAGTCTGGTAGCCATCAGATTGCGGAAAGTAGTACATTAGCGATCGCCGCTAAAGATAGCCTGCAAGAGATTGCCCAACTCTCACAACAGATCGATGGGTTAATGGCGACGATCGCGGAAGCAAATACCGTGCAAGCCCAAACATCAGAGGGAGTTGCTAATCTGATGAGCGATATTTCGCATATGGCGAAAAGAACCCTTGCTTCTTCTTCGGAAGCATCTCAATTCATCAAAGCAACACGACAATATTCTGGAGAATTACAGCAGTCCTTAACTCATTTTAAAACTCGCTAAATTCCTCCTTAAACCTCTTCTTAAGACTTAAGAGATAGATGCAATGAATGCTCAAATAATTGAAACAATGCCACAAGCCAAGAGAATCTTTGCTAAGGAAACCCAAACTCATATCCATGAGTTAAAAAATAAAATCTTAGAATTAGACGTAAGCCTACCAAATTTTCATGAGCAGCTTGACAGATTAATTGCTATTAATAAATTACTGCAAGATGCCGCAGTTAGCGCCAGTTTTTACACTCTCAACTCTCCCTTTGCAGAAATAATTCACCATTTTGAGGAAGTAATAAATCTACTACGCGATCGCCATTCTGATATTGATTGGATTACCAAAGAACTGCTGCTTGAAGCGGTTAACATGTCTAGTCAAATTATTAATGAATATTGTCTGGGGATAGCAGTAACTACAGACTGGAGCAAATTACAGCATAATTTATTTACGCAAATAAATGACCACTTGCTACTAAAAGTAGATGAATTTACTACTCCATCTTTTCTCTCAAACAATGACAATACGAATGAACCATTTAACTTGGATGACACGCCAGAAGCTTTACATCTATTTGATATAGATTTTGATATGGGTTTTGATATAGAAGATAATGAAGAGCTATATCAAAATGATCAATTAGATAATTCGGGTAGTTTTCTTGTTATTCAATTAGACTCAGAAGAAAATTATTTAGAGAAATCTACCGAACTTTCTAAAGATATCTCAGACAGTAACGATGATGACTTGGAAACTTTATTTCCCAGTTTATTTACAGAAGATTTGTTTACGGAAGATTTAGATAATTTAGATGACTTAAATCAAGCTGACGATCAAGAAGATTTACCAATGCCAGAAATCCTCGCAAATATATTTTCAGCGCCATCTCCTGAACAATTATTAGGTAATGATGATGAAACTGAACTGCAAAGGGTTAAGTCAGATAACAATATCGATATTGCCGATGATTTGACTCCATACAACTTTTTTGAGCCGTTAGAGGAAGATGACAACATATTTGAAAATTTACCAGAGACTAATCAAGATTTAGAATTAGATCTATCTTCTATTTCTAGCGATCGCCCAAAGGTAGATAGTAGTTTAGTGCTGACAGAAACGCTGCAACAAAGTTTTTCCACTTCAGATATTGATACGTATTTAGAAGAGTCACCGATTTATCAAAATAATATTAGCCCTTCTTGGGAGGATCTATCACAAATAAGTTTGGATGATCGCGAGATGTCCTATTCAGAGTTCTCTAACTTGTCCTTAAGCAAAAATCACGCGCTAGATCGTGAATCAGGTTCGCAGCTAGCGACAGTAGGCGATGAGACGACTATTCGCATTCCTATCAATCATTTAGAAATGTTTGGGGACTTGTCGGAAGAATTATTAGTGCGTAGGGGGATTTTAGATATTTATTTAGGTCAAATAAGGCTGCTGTCGGGAGAAGCTCAACAGCATTTACAATCGTTGGAACCTGATTCAGTTAGTCAGATCGCGATCGCCAATCTCCAAAATACATTTCAGCAGATTGTAAATGTACTCGATCTCACGGAACAGCAAAACTACGCCCTGAGTCAAGATGTTCGTCATTTAAGAAAAATTCTCTGCCAAGTTCTCAAACATCCTATTTCTAGTCTTGTTAGAAAGTTTCCAAGGATATTACGCGATCTATCTTTGCAGTATGGCAAGCAGGTTGAGATGATTGTGCAAGGGGCTGAAGTTAGCATTGAGAGATCAATTTCTGAAATAATTGCCGAGCCTCTTGAGCTATTGCTAAGGAATGCTTTTGAACATGGTATTGAATCTCCTCAAGAGCGACAACATCAGGGGAAAACCGCGCAAGGCAAGATTGAATTTATCGCAACTCAGACAGATGAAAACACAATAATCAAGATTAGCGATGATGGTCGCGGTATCGATATCGACAGAATCCGTCATCAGGTTGAAGAATCAGCGACGATCGTGGGTATGTCGAGTTTTTCGACAATGGATATGAGTGATGAACAGTTACTTGGTCTGATTTTTGAGCCAAACTTTAATCTATCTCATAGCAATACAGAAACTGGGACTAAGTTAAGTGGTGTGAGAAAGCAGTTACGGAAATTTGGCGGTAGTATTTCTGTGCAGTCCCAAAGAGGTAGAGGAACTCAGTTTACTTTAGTTCTACCGAATATGCTCTCTTTGATTCGAGTGTTACTGATTAATATCGATCAAATGTGCCTAGCAATCCCTAGTAAGATCATATTGGAAGTAATTTCAATGGAACTTCCCGATTATGCTGATGAAAATCAAGAAACTTTACGATGGGGCGATCGCCTATTACCAGTTGTCCGACTAAATTCTTTACTAAAGCTCAATTGTCGCCATAGTTTAGGTCAATCTCGCTTGCAATCGGGCGCAAATTCACAATTCACAGATCAGCCAGAGAGCCAGAAATCTAGTAGTGCCGTACCTTCATTTTTAGTCATCCATTATGAAAATGACTTCTTTGCTCTACAAACTGATGGCTGCTGGAACGATCAAGAAGCAACATTTCATCAAATTGAAGGCGATATAATTCTTCCGCAAATTTTTCTTGGTACGGTAATCCTCGGTAATAATCAAGCAGTTGCTTTAATCAATCCTCACGAATTAGTTAGCCAATGCTTGCAATCTAATGGAGCTGTGCTAGTTTCGCAAGCACCTCATGAAAATTTAGATAATTTAAGCGGGCTTGCTGATTTTTTTGAGGCAGGAGATACTCTTCCAGAACCGACTTCTTCCAACTCATTAATTCAAGCAGTCCGAAGCTTAGAGCGATCGCCTGAAAATCTGGAAAGCTCTGGACTATTTACCAACAATCTGATCAACGGTTCGACCAAGCGATCGCATCAGCCTAAAATTTTAATCGTGGAATCTTCAGCGAATATTCGGCGCTATCTGGCGATGACTCTTACTAAGTCAGGATTTTTAACTGAGCAAGTTCAAGATGGCAAAGAGGCGATCGCGTTTCTTCAGAAAGGGGTAGAAATAAGAGGAGATATTGATGCCGTGATTACTGATTTGGAGATGCCTCACATGGATGGTTTCAAACTCCTATCAAGTATCCGTGCTGATGCCAATCTTCATAATTTACCAATTGTTGTACTAACAGCAAGAAATAATGAAAACGATCAAAAGCTTGCTTTAGACCTTGGCGCAAATGCCTATTTCAGTAAGCCATATCGAGAAGAAGAACTGGTGAAAATGCTACAACAGCTTGTTGCTTGATTTACAGCGCTTTGCGCTTAAACCAGAACCAACAAAATTTTTGAAAGGGTTGCGAAGCAACCCTTTCAAAAATTTTACTGTGGTTCGTTTGATCGCAAAGTGCCAAATTCTTTTTCAAATTGTTCCTTTAAATAAGCCTTGCGGCTTGAAAAGCAATACCAAAATCATAATTACCAAACCCACGCCCAGTTTATATTCTGTGCCAATACAGTATTTCTGTAATTCCCCCAGCGCCACAGGACAGGTAGTAGCAACTTCTTGAGAGATGCCGACAATCAGCGCACCTGCGATCGCGCCATAGGGATTGCCAATGCCACCAAGGATCACCGCCGCGAACATGGGCAAAATCAAGAACCAACCCATATTTGGGCGTAAATTAGTAATTAGTCCATACATGCTGCCACCAAAAGCGGTCATGCCTCCCGCAATTACCCAGGTCCAGAGGATTACGGCCTCGACGTTAATACCTGCCACCTTGGCAAGTTCAGGATTATCCGCCACTGCTCGCATGGCTTTGCCGATTTTCGTATTTTGCAACAGGTAATATAATCCTGCGATTATGGCGATCGCTGCCACAATTACCACGATTTTATTACGAGTAATTGCTAGTCCAAATACATCGATCGCAGGAAAAGTCGGCAAATTATATTTTTGTGGTTTTGCGCCCCACGCAAGGACGATCGCATTACGAATCACCAAAGCCAAACCAATCGAGACGATCATCATCGTGGTTGATGTGGCGCGTTTGGCGCGTAATGGTTGCCACAGGATTTTTTCGCAGAGTAATACTAAGGCGATTGAGATGGCACTACCAAAGGCGATCGACA
The DNA here is from genome assembly GCA_026785865.1 of Pseudanabaena sp. CAN_BIN31. Taxonomy (GTDB): domain Bacteria; phylum Cyanobacteriota; class Cyanobacteriia; order Pseudanabaenales; family Pseudanabaenaceae; genus Pseudanabaena. The sequence continues at coordinate 737 of JAJAZG010000066.1, read as the reverse complement.
CCCAAATATCAAGCTTAGGTGTAGTATTTTCCTTAATGAGAAACTCTAGATAGTCACCTAGATTAAAAATGCTAATATTCCCATGAAAGATTTTAGTAAGATACAAAATACTGTAGATAAGTAGCAAACCAAGTGCTATTAGTACGGTAATGCTTCCGATCGAAACGAGCATCGCAGTTATGGAAATGCCTTGTTTGTTGCGTAGGGGCTGCAAAAGAATTTTTTCTAATAGCCAAACTAAAGTAATTGCAATAGCACTAGCAAAGAATATAAATAACCAAGTATCGCGGTTAAGAGTGGTGTTAGCGAGAAAAGCAAGATATGCGCCGAGGGTAAGAATATCGCCATGGGCAAAGTTGGCAAGGCGCAGGATGCCATAGGTAAGCGTCAAACCGACTGCGGCAAGCGCAATAATGCTTCCGACCGCGATACCATCAACAGTTGATTGCAGGACTTCCAACATTAAGAGAATTTTAAGAGAACTTTATTGATATTCATAGTACCGTTTGATTACAGAATAATACGACAGATTGAAAGCTCAGCGTCTTCAGACCTGAGATGAAAATTGGACGAGCGAATTTATTCGCTTTAGTCTTTTTAGATCCCCATAAACAGCAAAGTTATACTATAGTACTGAGAATAAGATTCGATTAATCCATGTTAGTTCTCGAAGCAAAGCTAAAAGGTAAAACAGAGCAGTACAATCTCATTGATGAGGCACTTCGTACTGCTCTGTT
>JAJAZG010000065.1 GCA_026785865.1 Pseudanabaena sp. CAN_BIN31 | reverse complement strand
GTATATTTGTCCATTGAGACAACATAATTATCACCGCGCACGATCGCAGGAATTAGCCCGATCGCAAAGCGGATCTTTTGATTCCAAGTGAGCATGTCATTGTTGAGGAGAATCGAAACAATGATATTAAACGGCGCAGGAAGATTGGGAACATCAAACCATGACAGCACTCCAGGCTTTTCAGGTTGGTTGAAGATAAGCGCATGGCGCTTCCACTGCAAGCGATCCAAAATATTTAGCTCTCCCATGAGTTGCAGCATATTTGGATAAGCACCAAAAAAGTTGTGTAATCCTGTTTCGATCCAGTCACCATCTGCATCTTTCCATGCAGCGACTAGACCGCCTAGAACATTACTACGCTCTAGCAAAATTGGCTGATGCCCCATATCTACTAAGTATTTAGCGCAGGATAGTCCTGCTAACCCTCCTCCAGCGATCGCCACGCGCATATTTTTTCGATGCCTGTACGTTTAAATTTTTCTTAATTATTTCTATCTTACGTTGCAAAGCTTAACAATCTAATGATTTTTTACAATTAAAATCCAGAAATTAGAGAGAAATACTTTTTTTGTTTTAAGTTAGTATAGCGAGCAAAATTTTTTTAGCCCCATTCTTAGTCTTTATTTAGCTTATATGGTAAAAAGCCTCATTAATTCTCCAGATCTAGCTCCTAAACCATCTCGTAAATTGTGGATGGCAGCGATTAAGTTCCCGATGTATAGCGTGGCGATCGTGCCGATCGCGACGGGGACGGCGGTGGCTTATCGCAATACAGGAGCGCTCAACTGGAATATTTTTTATACATTTTTAATTTCCGCCGTCTTAATTTTGATCTGGGAAAATCTCTGCAATGACGTATTTGATGCCGAAACTGGCATTGATGTTAATAAGGCGCATTCGGTGGTTAATCTTACGGGTAGGAAAGATCTGATCTTTGTGATCGCGAATCTTTGCCTCATGCTGGGCATCGGTGGAGTGTTAGCAATTTCTTGGCTACAGCAAGATTTGATTGTTATTAGTGCGATCGCGCTTTGTTGTTTTTTGGGATATATCTATCAAGGTCCTCCATTTAGATTGGGATACCAAGGTTGGGGCGAAATTTTATGCTTCTTTGCTTTTGGTCCTTTGGGAGTATCAGCAGCCTATTACAGTCAAACTAAATCTTGGTCAATTGGTTCCATTGCGGCGGCGATCATTGTCGGCATTATCACCAGTTTGATTTTGTTTTGTTCACATTTCAACCAAGTAGAGGACGATCTTGCCGCAGGTAAGCGATCGCCTGTGGTGCGATTAGGAACTAAGCGAGCAGCGCAACTTTTACCTTGGATTTGTAGTGTGATTTATGCGATCGCGGTTGTGGCGATCGCGCTCAATTTCTTCCCGATCTGGACAGCAATCATCTTGATCAGCTTACCAATCGCATGGAAATTATGCACATTCATCGGTGAAAATCACAACCAAGCGGATATGTTGCTCAATTGTCGATTTATCGCCGTCGCCTTACATTTTGTCGTTGGTTCGTGCCTCAGCATCAGCTTAGTTTTCTAGAAAACAAACTTATTTTTTGTACGATCAGTAATTAAGCTGCTTTTAGTTTTTTAAATTTTCTGGCGATCGCATTTGACATAAAGCTCAAATTGAGCGATTATGAACAAACTAATAAATTAGTTCTACTAATTTCTGGGGTTATAGCGCAGTTGGTAGCGCACCTCAATGGCATTGAGGGGGTCAGCGGTTCGAATCCGCTTAGCTCCATACTAAGATAGAGAGACCGCAATGCGTTCGCTCTATTTTTTGCAATAAGAAACCATGTATCAATTAATGTCCAGTGCTTTGGCGGCGATCGGCTTTTTTATTGCATCCACTGCTCCACCGCCAGCGAAAGCTCAGACTCCACCGATCCGTGCTTATCAACCTAAGGCGACTGAATCTGCGAGAAAAGCGCAAATTCAAGAGCAGCAGCAAAAGGCAGATCCGAGTAGATTTGATCTCAAGAAATATCCTGTCATAGAAAGCAATGCTAGTCATTGGCAAAACTCACTATGGGCGATCGGGGTATTAGCACCCGAAAAAAAATATGCAGTTCAAGCCTTAGAAAATATTTTGCAGATGACGACGACGGCAAATCTCACCGATCCGCAAAAGGGAATTATTGATACGGCGATGCAAGTGGGCGTAGAGTTATATACGCTCAAACCTGCGATTTATGGCAAACTCCAACCGTATTTTTTACGCACGATTAACTCTAGTAATGACTCGCAATGGGTGGCGCTCTCCCTATCAGCTTTAGCAAAATCACCCAAACCTCAAATCGAAAAATTAAATCTCACGGTACAGCAACGCTTTCCTAAGTGGGCGCAAGATATCCATTTGCGAAATGCGATTCAAGGCGATCGCCAGCTAAAAGTATCGGCAATACCAAATCTTGCTGATTTATTAAAATGGCAAGTCGCGCCACAACAAGCGCATATGTATGTCTTCTGTCGTCCCAATCGCGATATTTTGTGTTTGGCGGTACTCAAAGATCGCAATGGTAAATTTCTGAAACAGGGTAAGCAACTTTGGTCGGCATCATTATTGCTCCAGTCATTGCGAAATCTTGACTGGTATTTTAGCAATGGGCGCACCCCACAAGGGCTTTATCGCATGGAAGGAGTTTCGCTGCAACCCGATGATGAAGTGTTTCATGCATACGGACAATTTTCGCTGGTAAATTTATTTATACCTTTTGAGGATGGCGTTAAGGCTTTTTTACCAAACAAAAAAGGTAAATTTACAGGCAATTTGCCAGCTTATCAAGCGCTATTGCCGCCCACATGGCGCAATTATGTCCCGATCCAGCAAACTTTTTGGGCGGGTAATGTCGGGCGATCGCTATTTCGGATTCATGGCAGTGGCGCAGCGATCAATTTCTTCCAGAACAAAGCGGCGGTGGTCAATGCCAAAAATTTTAATTGGAATGCCACGTTGGGCTGTCTCTCGGCGTTAGAAATTTACGATAATCGCGGTAGTTTGCTCAAAGCCGATATGCCAAAGATTCTCGAAGCCTTAAACAATGTCGGTAAAGGTAAAGTTGATGGCTATCTGATCGTTGTTGATATACCCAGCCCCACTGATGCACCGATCACCGTCGCTGAAATTGCTAAACACCTAAAATAAGGTGATCTCTAATAATAAAAGTACCCGATTTATTAAAGTCAGAATGTGTTTATGCCGCGCGAAGCGCGGCATAAACACGGTGAGATCTTTCCAAGAAATCGTCTGACAATGTTTATAATGTTTATACGTATCATTCACGAAAAATTGTAATGAGCCATTGACCCTTGAAGAACGCTTAGCCAAATTTGACCTTATCCGACATGGCGGCGAAGTGATGAATACATCCCACTCTGATTGAGTACGTAGGTCTAATTAAATATAAAACCCAAAAAGGGTGTGGGGGG
>JAJAZG010000064.1 GCA_026785865.1 Pseudanabaena sp. CAN_BIN31 | reverse complement strand
TCTTTTTCCTTGATCGCTGTTAGCCAACTCTGGGCGACTTTAGTTTTTGGATGATTGACACCAAAGGTTTTCTCGTAGATTTGGATCGTTTGCTGGATTAGAGGCAGCGCTTCGGAAGGGCTGTCCATTTCATGATAAAGAATAGCCAAATTATACGAACTAACCGCGACATCTGGATGGCGATCGCCTAAGAGTTCTTTCATCAATAAGAGCGCTTGTTTGTAGAGTGGTTCCGCTTCTGCATATCTCCCTTGCGAATCGTACAAAAATGCGAGATTGTTGATACTGGTGGCGACAGAGGGATGGCGATCGCCTAACAGTTCTTGCAACAATAATAGCGCTTGTTTCAAAAGTGGTTCCGCTTCTGCATATCTCCCTTGCGAATAGTACAGCGCTGCGAGGTTGTTGATACTGGTGGCGACATCGGGATGGCGATCGCCTAACAGTTCTTGCCTCAATAAAAGCGCCTGTTTCAAAAGAGGTTCCGCTTCTGCATATCTCCCTTGCGAACGGTATAACTCTGCGAGGTTGTTGAGACTGGTAGCGACATCGGGATGGCGATCGCCTAACAGTTCTTGCCTCAATAAGAGCGCTTGTTGATAGAGTGGTTCCGCTTCTGCATATCTCCCTTGCGAATAGTACAGCCCTGCGAGGTTGTTGAGACTGGTGGCGACATCGGGATGGCGATCGCCTAACAGTTCTTGCCTAGCTTTCAAACCTCTCTGATGCGGATCTTCAGCGAGTGCATAAAGTCCTTGTCCTTCATAAAATCTCGCGATTCCTGTAAAAGCCCATCCTAAATCTTCTTCAAGATTGGGAATATCGCCCAGCATCTCCCGACTCAGCATATCTAAATGCGGAATCGCAGGAGCGACAGCAGCAATCAAATCTCGCGTTGGTGATGATGGTATCGTTTTTGCAACATCCAGCAAACTCGTCACAAAAGCACCCCGAAACAATTGATTTTCGGTTGCTTGAGCCAACCTATCCCAAAAGAACTCTCGGACTAAAGTATGAATCTTGTAAAAATTGCAGTCCTCTCCCACTGGCTGAATTAAATGCAACCGATCTAGCTCTCCCCTCGCCTCATCCAGCTCTAATTCCGTGATTTCGGCATTCGCTGCCATATACGCCACCAACTCCCACCAAATCTCCACAGGCGCAAACAAACCCAACCACATCGCCACCCGTTGCGCCGCCGCGCTGAGGTCTTGCCAACTGAGCAAAATTGCTGCCTCCACACCGCGATAAGCATAAAACTTATTTTTGCGATCGCTCGACAGCACCTTATCCGCTAGACGCAAATTTTCTTGCAACTTCGCAAAAGTCAAATGCCGATTTTTTACCAGATATTCCCCCACCAACTCGATCGCCAATGGCAAATAACCCAAGGTTTCACAAACTTGCTCAACTATTGCCAATTCGCGATCGACCTTCGCCGCCCCCACGATCTTCGTTAACAACGCCAACGCCTTCTCTTTTGACAGCACATCCAAAGGCAAAGACGCAAAACCTAAATTTAGATCCCGCTCCCGCGTCGTCACCAATACCCGCACTCGTGCATCGTTCGGCATCGCCGCATCAGGGATACTCTCCGCATTCGGCACATCATCCAAAATTACCAACAGCCGCCCCTGCTCTGGTTGCCAATTCAGCCAATACCATTCCGCTTGATCTTCTAGACTAGCTGACTGCTTTGATTCTGGTAAAGCAAGATAGGGATTTGCCAAAGTCACCACCGCTTGCGCTAAACCCATTCCGCGCAATTGCAGCCAATATTGCGCCACATATTCGTCCTTGTAGTGCTGTGCATACTGCAAGGCAAGTTCTGTTTTTCCCACACCACCCATGCCCTCGACCGCACAGACGATGACACCTAGCCCATTCTGTAAGTTTGCATGGATTTGCGCCAGTTCCGTCTCTCGACCCACAAAGTTTGGCGATCCCTGCCGCACATTGCTAGGGATCGGCTGATTTTCTTTTGGCGCTTGGTTAATAACAGTTTTGTTAACGCTTTGATCGATACTGGCGTTAATATTACCGCCAGCACTAACGCCCTGCATTCCAGTTTGATTAATTTGTTGCTCACTCACGCATCACCTCCAGAAATTAAATCGATCGCCTTTAGAATTATGCGATCGCGAGCGACCATTTCGCCCAACTTAGACGGCTCATATTTTCCCTCAAAAGCTTCACCCGCAGCAGCATCTAACGCAATGTCATAGGCATCCTCCAAAGTCTCTCGTAGTTCTGAAGGTTCGCAATAATTTCCTTTAGCCTTACGTCGTTGATTGGTGCGCTGAATTTCTCTTACCGCATTTTTGATCGATAGATTCCATGACCTTGTTGTGCGATTTTCCGCCTGTTGTTTGATGAGATGTAGTAGCAAGATCTTAGCAAAGCTATAAATTCTATTCAGCTTGTCATCCTTGCTCATCTCAGTCATCTCCTCCACCAATAACAAAGCATCGGAGATGTTGCCACCAATCAGCAATGTCCGTAATTCTAACAATTCTTCCATACCTTCAACCTTTAGCTTCGCAGCCTAATCTGTGGTTTGCTTAACTTTAAAAACAGCATCGCCAGTAGCATTAACATCTCTAGCACCAATCTGCTTTACGCGATCGCCCTTAGCGTCTTGTACAATATCTGCTGCGACCCGACTCGCCGTTATTCCCTCCAAACCCACCTGCAAAATTTGCCCTGCATTGATTTCCTGTGCCAATTTTTGTAACAGTTCCGCAAAAGCCTCATCTTCATCCAACACCACATCAAGATTTTTTGTCACAGTATCAATACCAGATTGATCGCCCGATTCCAACTTGACCAAAGCCTCATCAACCTTGGCAGATCTACCCTGTAACTTATTTTTGATTTGCTGCCATAGCTCAG
>JAJAZG010000063.1 GCA_026785865.1 Pseudanabaena sp. CAN_BIN31 | reverse complement strand
ACACCTGGTAATGGGCGATCGCCTTGATGCGGGTAGTTAGCGAGATCGCCAATTACATAAATATTGGGATGGCTGGCGATCGACATATCAGGCTGCACGATTACACGCCCAACTCGATCTAGTTCGGCATCAACGCGATCGCCTAATACTTTACCCAAAGCCGAAGCCTTAACTCCCGCCGCCCAAAGAATCGTTTGCGCTTGAATTTTTTCAACATGATCGCCAGATTTAAAGGTGACTACATGATCTTCGATATTCGTAACCATTGCGCTAGTCCTGACCTCAACGCCCAGCGCTTCCAAAGATTTTTTAGCGGTAGCCGAGAGATCGGGGTGATAGGGTGGCAATACGCGATCGGTTCCTTCGATCATGATGATCCGCGCTTTTTTAGTATCAATATTTGTGAATTCACCACTGAGAGTGCGATGGGCAAGCTCGGCTAATGTCCCTGCAAGCTCGACTCCTGTTGGTCCGCCACCGATTACGACAAAATTCATGAGGGCTTCGCGAAACTGAGGATCGCTAGTTTTTTCGGCAGCCTCAAAAGCACTAAGAATCCGTCGGCGAATATTAATCGCGTCTTCAATAGTTTTTAGTCCTGGTGCTTGCTCTGACCATTGATCGTTACCAAAATAATGGTGACTAACTCCTGTGGCAACAATGAGCGAATCATAATGAACTTCTAATTGATTTTTTAATTTAACTAGTTGCGCCTGAGCGTCAATATCAACTACTTCGCCCATGAGGACGCTAGTATTTTTGTTTTCGGCTAATACTGACCGCAATGGTGAAGCGATATCTGCGGGAGAAAGGCTACCAGTAGCTACTTGATAAAGCAAGGGCTGAAACAAATGAAAATTACGTCTGTCGATTAATGTGACTTTAACTGGAGATTTTCCTAGCTTTTGAGCGGCATATAATCCACCAAAGCCGCCGCCGATGATAACAACATGATGGGGGCGATCGTTTTGATTGCTTATAGACATAGTAAGTATATTTTTGAAAAAGGATTAGAGCTTAAGCTTGGCAAAATTTTCGAGGCATTTTCAAGGCATTATTTAAGTCATTATAAATTTATTTTTGCTAAATAAGTAGGCAAGCATAATAAAACCCAAGACCAAAAAAGCTGTAGCGCACGCGCAGCCTGCGCTACAGCTTCTTTGGTTCTAAGGGTTTTATTATGCTTTTTCTTTCGCTGCTCGGATAATGCGACTACCTTGCAAAATATTATTGATTTGTTTAAGAATCACAAAATCTTCTTCGGGAAGGTTAAAAGTAGTTTTGAATTGAGAATCTTTTTCTAGAAAACTAAAGGCTTGACGAAACTCGATTGGTGTGGCAGCGATCGCATTATCAAAATGACAAGGAATAATCCGCACAAAATCCCAACTCGCGACTTGATCCGCCCATGCGATCGCCGCTTGCGGATCACGATTGAGAATCAGCGTTTGCAAGATCGGCGCGACAAAAATTCGACCGTTACCGTGCAAAGCTGCAAAGGATTGATACCAGTCTTCTCTCCATTTAAATGGGAATAGTCCAAAAAAAGCTTTTTGCGATCGCTCTGGCGCGTTAGCAAGATCGCGTAATGCTTGGACAAAGGGAACGGTTTCTAATACTTGCGGACGGAAATAGAATAAAAATAATGAAGTCCTTTGCCAGCCTCTGATGCGATTGGCTTCGGTGTCTAAAATTGGCTCAATGGCGCTATCTCTAGCATGAAATAGTAATGGATAGGGATCGAGTTGCAGGATTTCGGGTGGATTTAATGGGATTGAGACAATTGTATCGGTGACGAGGAGAGTCTGCGATCGCTTATCAAACATCGCCACTTCAGCAAATCGACCCAAGCCTAATTCAATCGAACCTAAAACCGCATAATCAAACTGATCGGCGAAGGGAGTTTGCGCCACATCTTGCGGCAAAATATGCGTGCGTCCCCAAGGGAAACCCAACCAACTTAGCGGCAAATTAAAAGGGAAGCTCCATTGGTGCGGTGACACATACACCTGTGCTTGAGGGAATTTTCGCGCAAATGGACCGACAAACACTTTATGCTCAATTCCTGAAACAGTCGGCAAAATAATGTACTTTACTTCACCATGTTCTGCGACAAGTTCATTTACTAGCCGAATACATTGGGGAGTTGGCGCAATGGGAGCATATACCAGTAATCCACCTTGCTCCAATTTCACCACTGTCATTCTGATCGGCACAACTACATAAAAAATCCCCTGAATCTGATCGAATGTCCAGATCGCATCTTTAACCACTTCCTGACGAAGAGTTCGTCTTTGACCATAGGGATAGATCGGCACTACTTGCCAAAATTTCCACGACCAATCATCTTTGCTATCCGTTGCTTGAGGTGTTTTTTGAGCAGTCATTAACCGCGATCTCAGTTGCTATATTTTTTGTTGTTTATTGTAGCGCGGGCATCCTGCCCGCAACGCAAGCGAGACACTCTCGCTACGATATTAATGAACTACCCCACCCTGCTGCGCGAGGATGGGGTTTCTAATATCCCATCGAGCAAGGAGTGTTTTTTACGCTTCGCCGAGCCAAGTTGCGCCATCCCGCCACAATGCGTAGGGGATGGAGTAGAGCTTGGCTCTCCACGTTTGACGACGCTCGTTCCAAACACCGTAGAATCATATAAAACCCAGTTGAGCATGACTTGCGCCGCCGCCACATCTCGATCTGCTGTGTAGCCACATTGCAAACAAGTATGCACACGCTCACTGAGTT
>JAJAZG010000062.1 GCA_026785865.1 Pseudanabaena sp. CAN_BIN31 | reverse complement strand
TTGTTCATGACGCTTTCCCTCTGCTCTCCTTCCGTCTGGTAATTCTTTGAAAGCTTCTACTATTGCGATCGTTTTCATGACTTACTTTACCTCTAACATACTTTCCCCATTTTAATCCCATTTTTTCTCTTTTTTAAGAATGAAATAGCCCTGCAGGGCGATCGCGATGATGCACTTTCCTCAAGACCGCGTGATACCGAGAGACAAAATCAGAGTTTAGGCGCACAGTATTGTCAGCTTCACGACCAATCGTATACTGAGCTTCAATTAGTAGCATCTTGCGGGTTCCGCTATTGTCAGTTACTACTAAAGTATGATCGGTAGAGAGATTAATACTGATTTCGGATTCTTCATGAAGTTTGTTTGACATATTTTTACTCTCGCCGTCTAGTTATAAGTCAAATGTTTGCCATACAATAAATAATCACTTAAAAACCGCTACATAGGAGAAATATTTTAGTGGATGTTACAGAGATTATGCGCCAAACTCAGATTTTATCGCAGCGCCTGAGCATTGCTCAGGAATATCTTTGACGTACCTGCGATCGCGGCAAAAATTAGTGACCTCGAACAAACTGCCGCCCAACCAGAATTTTGGGGAAATAGCGACCAAGCTCAAAAAACGATGCGTGAGCTAGATGCACTGAAGTCCTGTTTGCAAAAATTTACGTTCTGGCGAAAAACTATCGAAAATCTGGGAGCGATCGCCGAATTACTCGTCCTTGAAAATGATCTAGCCTTGGTTAATGAAGCTAAACAAAATCTCAGTCAGCTATTGCATGAGATGGATCGCTGGGATCTAGAGCAATTGCTATCAGGAACCTACGATAAATATGACGCAGTTTTAACAATTAATGCGGGGGCTGGTGGTACTGACTCGCAAGACTGGACAGAAATGCTGTTGCGGATGTATACCCGCTTTTGTGAGTCTCAAGGCTACAAAGTGGAGATCTCGGAAATATCTGAAGGTGAAGAGGCAGGGATCAAATCAGTGAGTTTGCTGGTGCATGGACGCTATGCCTATGGCTACCTTGCCCCTGAGAAGGGAACCCATCGTCTAGTGCGAATTTCGCCTTTTAATGCCAATGATAAGCGTCAAACTAGTTTTGCTGGCGTAGAAGTAATGCCGTTGCTCGAAGAAGATGTCGATCTAGAAATTGATCCTAAGGATCTAGAAATTACGACAACGCGAGCAGGTGGAAAGGGCGGTCAAAACGTCAACAAAGTAGAAACGGCGGTGCGAATTACCCATTTACCAACAGGGATCGCTGTGCGCTGTACGCAGGAGCGATCGCAATTGCAAAACAAAGAAAACGCGATGCGGTTGCTCAAAGCCAAGCTGTTAATCATCGCCCAAGAGCAACGCGCCCAAAAAGTCGCGGATATTCGTGGTGACATCGTAGAGGCAGCTTGGGGCAACCAAATTCGTAACTATGTGTTTCATCCTTACCAATTAGTCAAAGATTTACGCACAGGCGAAGAAACTACGAATATTCAAAATGTGATGGATGGCGATCTTGAGCCGTTCATTCAGTCGTATTTGCGGCAACAAAATCAGCCTATTTGAGTCAATATTTGTAAGCATGATAAAACCCAAAACCCAGAAAGCTGTAGCGCACGCGCAGCGTACGCTACAGCTTTCTGGGTTTTAAGGGCTTTTATGCTTGCCTACTTATGTAGGTTACGTCCCTAGTATTTTTGGCAGTTGATTATGAATAGTTGGTCTCAGAGGCATTCAAGTGATTTAAAAGGGCATGTGAAGTACCATTTTCAAGAATATTTAAGTAAAAAATTAGGCAAAATTAGTCTGTTTGGTCTGTGTGTAGTTATTGGCGCGATCGCGGAGCCAATGCTAAGTGGCGATCGCCTAGCCGTCTCTGCTCAAACTTGCGTAAAACCATCATCCCTGCAAAACTTTCTCAACAAAGTCAGCTTGGGCGATGACTATATTGCTCGCTATGCCGCCGCCGCTAATGCGATCGAAAACAAACGCCTAGAAATTTTCCGCACTGCCAAGAGCAATTCTAATTGGAGCAATGTTGCCAGTCTCGCAGAATCTCAACAAACAAAAGTCTGTGATCTCACTAATCCACCAGAATTTTTGCAATCACTCTGTGCCCAGTTACGCAGCTACAGTGAAGAAGCAATTTGTCGTTATGGATTTACTGCCAAAGATTTTAATCAAATTACGCTTGAACAAACCCAAAATCCTCGTCTTAGAAGTTTGATTCAAAATAAGCAAATGCAGCTACGAGGCAACAAATAAACTCTAATGCATCAAAAAGAGAGCCAGTGCTAAGCACTGACTCTCTTTTTTTATTTTTTACTTTTTTATTTGCTAAAACGTCCAAAATGGTCTATAAGAAACAGGGTTAATTAATGGCAAAGTCAGACATTTACGACATTGGTCATAATTATCTTTCTTGTCCTATTGACAATGGTCACTTATAGTCTATAATCGCTCCATTGTTTATGCCCAGTGCTACAAAAGCTCCAAACCCCATAAAGACACGCTTATGTTCGGCTTAAAATTTGGCGGAAAGTCTAAAAAAGGCATCGG
>JAJAZG010000061.1 GCA_026785865.1 Pseudanabaena sp. CAN_BIN31 | reverse complement strand
ATTTTATATTAACCAAACACCATTAAAAAATAACCCCCAATAATAAAAAAATACTTAATAAAAAAAAAACAACACCGCCGCCCGCGCCCCCCCCCCCCCCCTTCTCCTTTTTGGTTTTAAAAGTCAAGGGCGATCGCTTGATCAATGGCTAATTTCTGATTAAGGCGAATTTGATAAGCTTGCAATTCCTTGGCTTTGAGGCCACTAATTATGCAAAAGCTATCAACGTCAATGCCCCGCCCTAGCATTTCGATGCACCAAGTATGCAGCGCTTGATCAATTGTCAGGGGTGAATCATCGAGATTGCGATAGGGCTGTGTCCAACGTTCCCAAAGTTGTTCGATCTCTCTCAAAGACAAGGGTTGGCGATCGCCACTAAAAAACATCGACTCAACATCATCAATACTTTCAGGATTGTCTTTATGATTTTTAAGTTGCTTTAAATCATTTTTAAGATCATTTTTTCGGGTCTTAAGATAGGCGCTGAGAGGATTATTAGTTGCCGAACCGTAGCGATGACCAAGAATTTTTTGATTAAGTGGTACTGATCGCCCATCCGTATTAGATTCTTGAGTGCGTAAAATCCCATGATTCGCTTGAATTTGATAGTCTTTTAGACGCAAGCGCGTAATATCAAGCGCCATCATCCCTGCGCCAAATAATAGATAGGCGATCGCATAGTCCTTTGCCCCACATTTTTTCGCTTGTAACAGAATTTCGCGGACGGTCTCCGCAGGAATATCCATAATTGATCGGGCTTGGACAGTTGGGATTACCTCTTGGACAAACATCTCCACAAGCGTATTTACAAACTCGTCGCGATCGCTCCAAATTGCTTGCACATCGCTAGTCAAGGTGATTACGGTGTAACCCAAAATGCAAGTATTTAATAAGTTGGCGAGCTTAATCGGTGGCAAAGAATATTGCAGACGCGAATTGAGCAACACATCATGGATTGCGGCGGCGATCGTTTGATTGACTTGATTAATTCCTTGAGCCAGAGCTTGACGGCTTTCGAGAGGATATTGTCCTGCTTCACCGACCAGCGATCGCATTAGTTCAGGCACGCTTTCGATCGCCCGCAAAGAACTTTGGATATAATATTTCAGGAATCTGCGTAAATCACTCTGACTAGACATATCAGACACCATGAGCGACTCTCCCACTTGAGCCAGTACCAAATATTTTTGCAGACATTCTTGCAATACGGCTAGCAACAAACCATGTTTATTCCCAAAATGTCGAAATAAAGTTACTTCATTGACCTGAGCAAAATCCGCGATTTGGCGAGTAGTTGTATCGGTAATTCCTTTACTAGCAAACAACTCCAGTGCTGTATTCACTATGCGTTGGCGAGTAGGAATTCGAGATACAGTCATGAGTGCATGTACCATTGAGATGATTTGCAAGTGATACTTGCATTATTACTTAAAAAGCAGTTAAACTTATTATAATTGTAAGTGATACTTGCATATCATCGCCACTGTCTCCCCACCATAATTAAAGTTTTTATTTCATGACCGCCACTACTGAAACGATCTCAACTGAAGATAAGCTGAACTGGACAAATGTTGCCTTTTTCAGTGCTTTTCATATCGCTGCCTTAGCTGCCCCTTTTTACTTCTCATGGCAAGCTGTGATTCTTACAGTTTTCCTCCATTGGTTGTTTGGCAGCATCGGCATTACCTTAGGCTACCACCGACTACTTAGCCACCGCAGCTTTCAAGTGCCGAAGTGGTTGGAATACATCATCGCCACAATTGGAGCCTTGGCTCTGCAAGGTGGCCCCGTATTTTGGGTGGGCGGACATCGTCAACATCACGGTTTTACAGAAGACAACCAGAAAGATCCCTATTCCGCAAATAAAGGTTTTTGGTGGAGTCACATGATGTGGATCATGTACTCTAAGCCTGAACATTTTCAGCGCTCAAATTATTGCAAATTTGCGCCCGATCTCGCCAACGATGCTTACTACAAATTTTTAGATATTTATTTCTTGCTGTTGCAAGTGCCTCTCGCAGTATTGCTTTATGTAATTGGCGAAAAAGTTTTCTCTGGTCTCGGCGCATCGTTCTTGGTCTACGGCGTGGCTGTACGTTCAGTATTTCTATGGCATAGCACTTGGCTGATTAATTCCGCTTGTCACAAATGGGGATACAAAAACTTTTCAGAAGTCGCCGATCATTCAACAAACCTTTGGTGGGCAGCAATTTTGACCTACGGCGAAGGCTGGCACAACAATCACCATGCTTTTCCTAAGTCAGCGCGTTCTGGTTTGAAATGGTGGGAAATCGATCCAACTTGGGGCGTGATATATGTGCTACGGGCTGTTGGTTTAGCCAAAAAAGTTTATTTGCCTGAACCTTGGCAAGTAAAATAAAAAATCAAAAAAAATAAAGGGCGCTTCGCGCCCTTTATTTTTTTTGAGAATGTAGCAAAAATAGATACATTGGCGCGATCGCCTTTATGTAAACCTTATTCAAAATTGGTTAACAAACACGGAAGTTTAATCATATGGATCATCGTCACATCCGCTTTAGCGATCGCCAAGAAGAAATTGATTTAGAGAAATTACAAGCACTATTTAGATTAGGTACATTTTGGGCAAAGGAGCGCACTTTAGCAGGAATGGCGATCGCCATTTCTAACTCCAAACCAGTGGTCACAGTGTGGGATGGCGATCGCTTAATCGGACATGCTCGCGCCATCAGTGACGGCGTTTATCGAGCGACCATCTGGGATGTAGTGATCGATCCCGACTATCGTGGCGCAGGCTTGGGGCGGAAGTTAGTGCAAACGGTGTTGGCTCATCCCAATGTTTGCGATGTTGAGCGCATTTATTTAATGACCACTCATCAACAAAAGTTTTACGAACAGATTGGCTTTGAGCAAAATTCTTCATCCACGTTGATTTTATTAAATGGGGATTGTAGTGGCGATCGGCAACTTATAGCTTCGGAGCTTACAGCCTGTTGAAGCTTTGAGTAGTACAAAAAATCTGTTAAAAGTGCCGCAAAGCGTCACTTTTAACAGATTTTTTGGGTTTTATAACAGCGCAAAGTATCGCAATAGTATCTGCAAATACTGTCAAGAATGATGATCTATGTCACGATATAGGACAAGTATATAAAATATATATAAATTTTTTCTTGCTTCATTTAATATGGTCGGAATCAATGGTCGAAATTTCATCTCAACAGCAGAAACGAACAAGGAGTGAATTTGAACGCCAATTGCACCAATTAGAACAAGATTCTTTACGAATGGGTGCACTTGTTGAGAATTCATTTCTTTTAGCTCATGCGGCTTTATTTGAGCGAGATCTTGAATCAGCTATCCGTATCCATGCCCAAGATAAAAAAATCGATCAAATCTATCACCAAATTGAAACTGATTGTAACAATCTGATTGCATTACAAGCACCAGTTGCTCGCGATCTGAGACTGTTGAGCGCTTTGATGCAATTAATCCGCGATATTGAACGGATTGGCGACTATGCCGAAAATCTTGGCGAAATTGCGATTAAGCTTTTTCCTTATCCGCCATCGCCCTATCTAGGCGAATTACAGGTAATGTCCAATCGCTGTCGGGCGATGCTTGCCCTGAGTTTAGAAGCTTTAGCGAATTTAGATGAAAATATTGGCTTACAAATCAAAGCTAAAGATGATGCGGTTGACAACGACTACCAGCATATCTATAACCTACTAGCTTCCCAGCAGCTATTTGGCGAATCAGTTGAGCCTGTAATGCTGATGGTATTAGCCATTCATCATTTAGAGCGCATGGCAGATCATGCAACTAATGTGGCGCTGCGAGTTGCTTACATTGTCACTGGCAAGCTCAGCTAAGTGTAGCTGTTGCCACCTGTAACAAAACCCAAAATGTGCAAGGCGGCGCGCCGCGCCGCCGGGGCCCATTTGGGGTTTTTGCGCTCGGGGTACGTGTTCGACCCGGAATTAAAAAACGGGCCTTGCGCCAGTTTTTTGTTTTGAGTGTT
>JAJAZG010000060.1 GCA_026785865.1 Pseudanabaena sp. CAN_BIN31 | reverse complement strand
CTTTCAAAGGGAAAAATCCTGTAGTGACTTTAATCGAAAAGGTTTACAACACTGGTGTTAAGCTCACTATGCAGCCATGGCAGAAATTGAAAAACAGCTTAAGCGTCTACCCGATCTTCAAAAATGGTTTGTTGAGATTTGCGGCAAATCAACCTAAGCTATGGGATCTATTATTTCTTGGTAGTCTCTTAGATGTCTATTTCGCAATGTCTTTATCAGTAATGATTGGATTTTAGCGGCTCCATGCGATCGCTATGTAGAATATATCAAACCTAGTTTTATCCTGATGCAGGTGGGAATGGGTTTAGGATTAACTCAAAACTGTATTGACTTAATGCGAAGAGTTGATAACACAAAGCAGCATGTCAATCAATATCTAGACGATCGCCCCGATGAGCTAGAAGAAGAACTCGAAAATCTTCGCTTAAAATCCTACCGTTTGGCAGAAGCGATCGGGCATGGTCGCCAATTAGTTGAGAAGGAAGTTTTACACGAAGTTATTCAATCAAGAGCAACAGCTTCAGAATTATCGCTTAGAGCTTCTCAATCATTGATGCTCCACGCAGGGGCGATCGCCTATGTGCATGGTAGTGTCTATGATCGCCGTTTGCGCGAATCATATTTTGTGGCGATGGTGACACCCGCTCTCAAACATTTACGCAAAGTATTAGCAAGTATGTCGTAATTGGGAGCATCTCACTTTGGAGCGTTTGATAAAGGCAAGGGGCTTAAGCCCCTTGTTCTAGGCTTTGCAACTGCACCAAAGTGATATGCTTCCGTCGTAATTTGAGTGAACTAATCACGATATATAGCGATCCTAAATCATGTGTAAGAGAATGCTTTTCATAATTTATGAGTAGGGGCAATTCATGAATTACCCCTACTCATAAATTATTTAAAATTGCTATAAAATCTTGTTTAAAGTTAAGATTTTAGTAGGATTTGTTGGACTAATCATCTGTAAAAAATATTTAAATCACTTAATGTAAGATTTATATGTTTTATTGATTTTAAATTATTTAAAATTTTAGTTTTATTCAAATAATTAAATCTAGATACTTAATTATTTGAATAAAAAACAAGAGGCTAATTTGTCCACTTTAATTACAGTGCCTTGCATTGACACAAAAACTAAATAATTTTAAAAGTCCTGCTTTACGGGACTTTTAAAATTATTTGAGTTACTCAAATCCTCTTAATAAATTTTCTTTGTGATTAACATCAAACTTTTTGGTATATATCTATACCGACTTAATTACAAGTAGGCTGCTAAGGTAACAGTAATTAAACTTATATTTAGCTTTTTATAGCTAAATTAACTGCATTCGTCAGAAAAATAATTTTATTTCACTCAAATACTAGCTATAACTAATTATGACATCTAATTCAATAGAACAGATGATCGCTTCAGCAATAGGAAATAATGTCAATTCAAGCGATCCTTGCAGTTATTTTAGCTCTCAAGTAAATAACGTCAGTTCATGGAATGCTTGTCCCTGTGGTGTAAATCATAGTATTGATGAGCATCAGCGCGTTATGGAAGGGATGCCTGAAGATCCTGCGGAATTGGTGAACGACTTAATTCGGATGGGGCATTACTCCGATCACGCTCAACTATTGGCGCAGTCATGGGAAACCAATGCCATGAAAGCTGACCTGTGGCAATTGTTGGAGCAAGGCGCTTTTGCCGATGCTACTGATGGTCAAAAACGGATTTGCTATGACCTGATCAAACTCGCTGGCGGCGTAGAAGAAGCATTTAGTGCCGCTTTTGGCCCTCAAGCTCAAGAATTTTTTGGCGACGCTCTCCAATCTAGTACCTTTCGTCGTCGTGAGTTCTTGATTAAGGTAGCGGCGGCTGCGGCTGTAGTTACTCTGACTGGCTGCCCTTCGGCTCCTCCCGAAACTCCATCTAGAGCTACAACGAATACGCCCAATACACCTCCTGCTGGTGTCGAGAAAACTAGTTTAAAAGTTGGTTTTATCCCAATTACCTGCGCGACTCCGATTATTATGTCGGAGCCTTTGGGATTCTATTCCAAGTACGGATTGAAGGTGGAATTGGTAAAAATGCCTAGCTGGGCGGCTGTTCGCGACTCGGCGATCGCGGGTGAGTTAGATGCATATCATATGCTTTCACCAATGCCAATTTCCATGTCGCTGGGGTTAGGTTCGACTGCATTTCCTGTGAAGCTTGCTAGTATTGAGAACGTTAATGGTCAAGCGATCGCAGTGGCGAAGCAACATCTCGGCAAAGTTAAAGATGCCAAAGATTTCAAAGGTTTTAGCATTGGTGTTCCCTTTGCTTTCTCAATGCATAATTTGCTGTTGCGATATTATCTTGCATCTGGTGGCATTAATCCCGATAAAGATGTCCAGATTCAAGTAATTCCACCACCCGATGCGATCGCAAAAATGACCGCAGGGCAACTGGATGCTTATCTGATGCCTGATAACGTTGTCCAACGCGCTGTTTTCAACAAGATTGGATTTATCCATTTGTTGACTAAAGATCTATGGCAAGGACATCCCTGCTGTGCATTTGCGGCTAGTCAGAAATGGATTGATACTAATCCTAATACCTATCGAGCAGTCAATAAAGCGATTATCGATGGTGCAAGTTACGCGAACAATCCGAAAAATCGCGAAGAAATTGCAAAGGCGATCGCTGGCAAAAACTATCTCAACCAGCCTGAAGCAGTCCTTAAAGCCGTACTTACTGGCAAATTTGAAGATGGACAAGGTAATACTCTCGATATTCCTGATCGCATCGGCTTCGATCCCTACCCTTGGAAGAGTTTTGCTAAGTGGATTTCTACTCAAGCAGTGCGTTGGGATTTAATGCCCAAGGATAAAGCTGATTACACGACTATTGCTGACCAAATTTATCAGACTGACTTGGCTCGTGAGTTGGCTAAGGAATTAGGACAAACTCCGCCTACGGAAAATGAGCGTATTGAGAAGCTCAAGTTTGACACTTTCGATCCTGCTAAGCCTGAAGCCTATGTGGAAGAGCAGATGAAACAGTTTAAGGCTTAACTTCTAAAACCCTCACCCCTAGCCGCTCTCCCACAGGCTACCGTGTACACACAAGTTATCAAAACCCCTCCCTAGCCCTCCCCTTGCAAAGGGGAGGGAACAAGATTTCTGGTTTTCCCCCTTTGCAAGGGGGAATTAAAGGGGGTTTT
>JAJAZG010000059.1 GCA_026785865.1 Pseudanabaena sp. CAN_BIN31 | reverse complement strand
TTCATGGTAGAGTAACGGGTTTGGTTAATCTCAGCTATATCCAAGTCATAGTTGTAGATTGAGCCAATCAAACAGCAGAAAAGCCTAAATCAAGCCAACCCATAACTGTATCACGTTTTGAGTTCTGCAAGAGGTCTATTCTAGATTTACAAAGTTTCCATACAAAGGGCTAACCCAATGGCAACATTAGTTCGGATCTCGCAGATTGAGACTTTGCAAGGACAAAGCACGGTCTTGCATGGTATTGATTGGCAGCAATTTGAAAGAATTTTAGAAGACTTAGGCGACAAAAGGGCTACGCGAATTGCCTACTTGCATGGAGTATTAGAGATTAAAAGGCATTTACCCAAACACGAACGAGTCAAAGTCTTTATTGCCGACTTGGTTAAGTTTCTTTTGGATGAAATGCAAATTGATTTTGAGCCTTTTGGTTCTACGACATTCAGGCGGATCGATAAATTAGTTGGTCTAGAGCCTGATGATTGCTTTTACATTCAAAATATTTTGGCGATGCGTGAATTGAGAAATCTGGATATGTTGGTTGATCCGCCTCCAGATTTGGCGATCGAGGTTGACGTAACTTCCAAAACGAATCTTGATGCTTATCAAGCGATCGCCGTTCCTGAACTGTGGATATATGCTAATAACACCTTAAATATTTATATACTTGATGATGGCAAGTATCTAAAATCTGCGTTAAGTCCGACTTTTGGTGATTTGCCAATTTGTGAAGTTATTCCTAAATTTGTGGAGCTTAGTTTTCAAGAGGGGCGAAGTGTTGCTATTCGTGAGTTTCGGGCATGGGTCAAGAGCTTGGGAGATATTTCACCCGATCGCGTGAGGTAAAGAGCGAATAGATTCCAGTAATCTCTTGATCAATGAAGCCTTAAACTGACTGTACCCAGCGCCACAAGTGCTGGGTTTTTCTTATCCAAAAATTTATATAAAAAAGAGTCGCTTAGCGACTCCTTTTTCTTATCCCAAAATTGCCACGCTAAAAAATAGCAAATCCACAAAAATTGTGCCTAATACTGCGCCACCAAATGCCCAGTAGCCAAAATCAGGCGATCGCATGGCTCTATTTCCCGCGATCAAAAGTAATGCTGCTAAAATGCAAGCCCAAGTCATTCCCCAAGGCGTTTCTACAAGATTTAAAGCACTTTTTAAAATTGGTTGAGCAAGGCTAACATTTGCTTCTACTTGCATCAAGGCTTGCCAGTGTGGGAATAGATGCGCGATGTAGAAATAGAGATCGGTAATGCTTGTGCCGATCAGTGAGCCGATATAAAACCAACCACCGACTCGGTGCGAATCATGACGAGTTGCCCAGATTGCCCAAGGTAAGGCTAAAGCCTCAACAGGCACATGGTAGGCAGGCTCCCAACGTAGCCAGCCCCAATAGAGGGAACCACATAACCAAGTTAGGCTAAAACCCCAAATTAGGCTACCCCAAAGTTTGGATTTTGGTGATTCTTGGAGATGTTTGGCGATCGCGAGCCAGCCAACGGTACAGATTAAGCTGAACCAAGGAGCAGAGCGCACAAGCGGAGCTTCAAAAAAAACTGGTACAGATACTAAAAAAAGTGATACTAGCCAGACCTGCCAGTGTTTTGACAAGGAGGCTGTAGCAAGTAAATATTGGGGAAACGCTGACGTAATACTCTCAGTAAAGGACTTCGCCTGAACTGGCGATCTGGCACGTGCTAAGGAGCGCTCTTCTAGTTCGACCCTGTCAGGAGATAAAAACAAAGTATGTTAAAAAGTTATGTTAAGTATTATTAACTAATATACTAACAGGCTTTTTTGAGTAAGACAAAGTAGTCTCCAATTTTCTTAATATTTTTATTATCAGAAATCGCTTTATCAACTCTTGCTGAATCAGAAATCCTCGTCGTGTTACTCGCGAGAAGTGTCAAAGATCATCTTCCCAGTCACAGCATTTGCAACGCCATTGCTGTGGTGGTATCCGCATTCGCGAGAATGGTGTGCGACATTCAGGACATTTACCTGTAAAAATCGGATGCCAACCACATTCTGCTTACATGTAGGGGTCGTAACTTTTGGGATCGTCTGGTTCCCATAATTCGGCTGAGGTAAAATCGGCGCAAATCCCCCATTCAGGACCATAAGGATGTACTGCACAGACCAGAAATTGGGTGTGAGCATAAAAGTTGCAGCGATCGCACAGTGGTATTTTTGCCATAAATATACTTTAGCTAAAGCGAGCAATTTCAATACCATTTTGCCGAATAATTAGCTCTAAACTTAAGGAACTGGCAGGAAAAATTACTTCTTTTGTTACGGCTCTAATTTCGTATGGAGAGTTAAGCTCGCCGACTACTTTAAAAAGTTCGGTCAAGGCATCAGGCGGAAAATTACCAACTTTACCTGTGATTGTATTGGCTAGCACGCCCTCACGCCTTGCCCGAAAACTGACTAACAAAAATAGTTGTTCAATTCTGGATGCTAAAGCCTGTGGTGATAGGTTTGGGGTAAATTGTAAAGTGGCAATTTCAGCGCCACGCGCGAAAATTTGGCGATTGAGGGTGACATCGGCAGCGATCGCAATTTTAGTTTCGCGCTTAAGAAAATTTCCTGCCGACAGAATCCGAATCACATAGCTCTGCCCATCTTTGATCTTATTTAATAGAATTTCGATTTGTGCGTCAGTAATTCTGATAACTGGATCTTTGGGCACTTGATCGGGCAGAAAATCGAGAATTTCGCGAGCATTAAGTTCGGCTTGCTGAATTAGTTGAATGCTCGCTTGGCGTAATTCAGCATTAGTGAGATTAGGGCGGACAACGCCAATCGATAAAATTTGATCGGCAAAAATTGCCACGTTGCCTTTGCGTAATGCTTCGAGACTGATCAGCAATTGCTCGCGAGCTGATTCTAGGGATGCGACTTCTGATCCAAGCGCCACACGTTGTTTTTCGATCTCCACCAATCGTTGTTCTGATTCATCTACTTTTTGCTTGAGGGTTTCGCGATCGCGGGAAATAGTTGCTAATTCACTAGAAATTTGTGATTTTTCTTCCCGAAGCTGACTACTTTCAGCTTGGAGACTGGTTTGCTCTGCGGTCAGACTTTGAATGCGATCGCGCAGATCGGCTTCCTGTTGTGAGGCTTTTTGGAGGTCTTCGTCAGCTTGCTGAAATTTGTTTTCAACTGACTGTAACAAAGCCTGAGTTTCTGACTGTTTACGCACAGCTTGAACCAATGATTTATTAATTTCCCCTAAACGCTGTTTCGCTTGTTCTTGTTCAGTTTGAGCAGCTTTTAAATCAGTTTCAACTTTTTGCTTCTGCTGTTGGCTACTTGATAGCTCTGAGCGAATACTTTCTAAGCGAAATAAGCCATCCCTTAGTTGCCCACTTAGCAATAATAAAATCCCTAATGTCGAGGCGGAGATCATCCCGCCTGTGGCGATCGTGACGACGGTGGCGGTGTCACGCGGTCTGAGGTTGAATATACTAAGTCGCGCTTTTCCGACCTTAGTGCCGATGCGATCGCCTAGCGTTGCGATCGCGCCTCCTAAGATCAAAATCGCTAAAATCAGCGTATATCCAGCCATGTAACTCCTGAGTCCTCACATGGCTCATTTTACCAGATTAAGCCCATTCTCCTATGGGTAACGCTATAGGCTAGTATGACAAGTATTGCAAAACTCGACAGCAAAAGCTTGATGGGGAACATGGAAAAGCAACTCAAAGTACAACAGTTAGTTGATAATCTGGCAAAGGCGATCGTTGGCAAGGAAGAAGCCATTCAATTGGTCTTAGTGGCGCTTTTTTCAGGTGGTCATGCCTTGCTCGAAGATGTGCCGGGGGTTGGCAAAACTTTGCTAGCCAAATCTCTAGCCGCCTCTACTTCTGGTAAATTTCAGCGCGTACAATGTACACCCGATCTATTACCTACAGATATTACAGGAACAAATATTTGGAATCCTCAAAAGGGTGAATTTCAGTTTTTACCAGGTCCTGTATTTGCAAATGTGTTGCTTGCTGATGAAATCAATCGGGCGACACCGCGCACCCAGTCGGCTTTGCTGGAGGTAATGGAAGAAAGTCAAGTCACAGTTGATGGTATATCACGGAAAGTGCCTTCACCATTTTTTGCGATCGCTACTCAAAACCCGATCGAATATCAAGGAACTTTCCCATTACCTGAAGCCCAACTTGATCGCTTTGCATTATCTTTTAATATTGGCTATCCCAACGAAGCGGAAGAGTTGGAAATGCTCAAGCGGATGCAAACAGGAAAAATCGGCTCGGCGCAGTTAGAGGCTTGTATCACGCCCGAAGAAGTATTAGAAATTCGGCAATTTTGCGCTCAAGTCCCTGTTAGTGACGCAACCAGTCAATATATTGTCAATATCGTCAGGGCGACTCGTAATGATGAAGAGATTACCCTTGGTGTAAGTCCTAGAGGCACTACAGCGTTATTGAGAGCGGCTCAGAGTTATGCCTTTATTCAGCAAATGCTTGATCGCGATCGCCAGTCTGATTATGTGCTGCCCGATGATGTGAAATTTATCGCACCATACGTTTTAGGTCATCGAATTATGGCGGCGGGAAGGCGATCGCCTAAAGCGATCATTAAGCGCTTACTGGATGTCGTGCCAGTACCTTAAAGAAAGCATTTTACGTTCTTGATAGTTATAAAAGAGGACGCAAAGCGTCCTCTTTTATAGTAAAGAGCCGCCGCAGCTAGAGCCGCTTCCTGCGGTGCAGCCATAGCAAAAGTTGGCTGTCTGAATAGTTTGAATAATGTCTAAAGAGTCTAGTTCGAGAATTTTGGCGACAGTTAGTAAGTCACCATGAGGCGATCGCGCTGGCAAATTTTCCATTTGATTAAAATCACAATCATAGATATTGCCCTGATAGTCAACAGAAAGCTGATTGCGACACATTAAGTGATTGAGAGTGTCAGGATTAAAATGAGATTCCAAAAAATTTGCATATTCAGCTTCTAATTTGCGATGTTGCAAATGGAATTTGCTGCGACCAATGGGAAGATTGGTAATTGTGAATAAGCTATTAAAAACAATGCCAAAATGCTCTTGTAAGTGTGCTTTGTAAGCTATTTCTAGACCTTGTTGATTGGGCGCAAGAGCAAAGTTATTGGAGGTGGGAAGGGGTGGATTGTAGACCAAATCTAAAATCAAATCAGGATTAGTGCCATAGCCAAGACGATTTAGCCATTGCAAAGCTTGAATTGATTGGTCAAATACACCTTTGCCACGCATCTTATCGACATTATCTTCAAGATAGCAAGGCATGGAAGCCACGACTCGCACTTGATGTTCGGCAAAAAATTCGGGAATATCTTCATATCCTTTCACAAAATAGATTGTCAAATTAGAACGTGCGATCGCTTCTTTACCATGTTCTCGCGCCGCCTTAACTAAAGCACGAAATCCGTAGAGCATTTCTGGAGCGCCCCCTGTCAGATCTACAGTCTGAATTTGCGGAAACCGATCAATAATTTCGATTAACTGTTCACAAATATCTGGTGTTAATTCTTCTGTCCGCGTCGGACTCGCTTCGACATGGCAATGGCTACAAGCAAGATTACAGATTTTGCCTAAATTTATCTGCAATACAGAAATACGATGTTTTAAAAATGGGGATTGGAGTTTTTGAGAGAATTGCGTAGTCGCGATCGCAGAAACTTGCATAAATTAGCAATCTAGTTGATTTGTGATAATTCTGGCATAAACGCAAGGATACATGTTTGGATTGGCGTAATTACCTCTCTATATTCATCATCAAGTAATTTTAAGATTTCAGCAGAAATTGTAATTTCTCCCGTCTTACCAATTTTCTCGAAATATCTGCAAATCTTTGATAATTTAATGGCTCCAATACTAGCGCTAGTCGATTTTAGAGAGTGGGCAGCAATAAAAAATTTGCTAGCATCTTTATTAACAAAGGCAACCTGAATTGACTCAATCAAAATCTCGGCTGAATTAAAATAGATCGTAACTAGATCGGAAAACACACGATCATCACCGATTGATCGTCGCAAGTCCTGAAATACATCCAAATCCAGAGTTTTGGCATTGACAATATCTGGATGGTCATGAAGTAGATTGACTACTTTCGCGATCGCATTATCTTCCACATTTTCAAACATAGTCTTCCTCCAGATTCGACCATTGCAATTATAGCTGTCCCCACTTGCGTTAAAACAATCAAAGAGAGTAAGTTGCAGCGCGAAGCGCCGCAACGCTAATTCTTCACTGGAAAGGAACTAATACACTTGGCGACAGCTATAAATAATATTGGCGATATTTGATTGCCTATAGTTTGAGTTTACGCAAATTTTCGACCGCAGCTTCAATCGTGCTATCTTTCTTGGCAAAACAAAACCTTAAGCCATTTACTTTTGGGCGATCGGGCTGACTGAAACAAGTAGCTGGTACGGCGGCAACTAAGGCTTCTTTGGCAAGGCGAAAGGCTGCACTCTCAGCATCTGGCGCGATCGCTGAGCTATCAGTCCACATATAATACGCACCTTTAGGAAGTACAGGTGATAGCCCTAGCTCGACCAAAGCAGGATAAAGCATGTCTCGCTTACGTTTGTAATCCAATGCTAGATTTCTGAAATATTCGCGTCCAAACTGCATCGCGGTGAGGGCTGCATGTTGCAAGGGCGCGGGGGCGCAAATCGTAATAAAGTCGTGAATCCGCCGCATTGCTGCTGTCAGTTCAGGAGTTGCCACGGTGTAGCCTAAGCGCCAACCTGTGATGCAAAAGGTTTTTGAGAATCCATTCACGACGATTGTGCGATCGCGCATTCCCTCAATACTCATCAGGCTAATATGTTCGCCTTCATAAATAATGTATTCGTAAATTTCATCAGTAATCGCATAAACATCATACTGCTGGCAGAGTTTGGCGATTAATTCTAGCTCTGGGCGCGTCCAGACTTTACCTGTGGGATTAGCAGGACTATTGATGATTAACGCTTTGATGCCTTTTTTAAAAGTAGGTTCAAGGATTTCTTGGGTAATTTCCCATTGTGGTGGTTGCAGCGTAATAAATTCAGGAATACCGCCAACGGTCGCCAAATTAGGAATGTAATTTTCGTAAAACGGTTCAAAAATCGATACGCGATCGCCTTGATCGATTAGCGACATTAGGGCAATATTCAGCCCTTCAGTTGCCCCACAACAAACCGTTACTTCTGTATCAGCATCAACAGTAATTTGATTATCGCGTTGCATTTTTTCGGCGATCGCCTCGCGCAACTTATCCCAGCCCCAACTGTCAGCATACTGATTAAAATCTAAGGCGATCGCCGCTCTTGCCGACTCTTTGATCGCTTCTGGTGCAGGAAAATCGGGCAACCCTTGAGCAAGATTAATTGCGCCAAACTTTTCGCAATAACGGGAAGCCTCGCGAATTTGTGACTCTTTAATTTGAATAGCGCGTTGTGATAATGGAACAGTCAAGGTTATCTCTCTAAATTCATCAATAGCAGGGTTTCAGCCTAAAGAAGCTTTGGTACATGCGCCGCGTGCGCCAAAGCTTCTTTAGGTTTTAATTAAGGACTAATTGCCATGATAATGCCAATAAGTAAGCTTTAAGATCTCGGTTTAAGATGGAAATAGATTACATAGCGCTTTTTGTCTCAGATGTAGCGCGATCGCTAATCTTTTATCGCGATGTTTTGGGCTTTAGTTTTGAGAAACCAGTTAAGCCTGATGGAGCAGAAGGCTATAGTGGCAAGCTCAAAATTGGAATTTACGATCGCAGTTGGTTGCCAAAATTATTTGGCGATCGCGGCGATCGCCCCATTAGTGGCAATCCATTTTTGCTATCGATGACCGTTGACGATCTCGATCTGGTTTATCAACAAATATGCGATCGGCAAGCTAATATTCAATCTAATATCATCTCGCCACCAAAGATTATGCCTTGGGGACAAAAAATTCTATTTTTAAGCGATCCCGATGGCAATATTCTCGAAATTGTGCAATCAAATCATTAACAGAGAGAAGCGCCGCTTCTCTCTGTTAATGATTGTTGCCTCAGATAGATATATCTTTGGCATTTTGGGACAGACACTATATATTTAACCTTGGTTAAAACCTCCACATACTTATGCAGACCCAAAACGATATCCCCGTCGCCCAAAGAGTTAGCGATCCCAATCGATCGCTCCCCAAGAAACCTGCAACAGCTAATCCGATTGTGCGATCGCTACAGTCAGTTCCTTGGTGGGGATATAGTTTAGCCGTCTTAGCTTTTTTATCGCCGATTGTCAGCACCCGCATCTGGTTTGCACTCAATGCTAGTGCTGCGACTCAACAAGTGATTGAAAGCTCACAATCAGTTGCCGCAGGGCTACCTCCGCAACCATCGACTATTTCCACCGTAGCCCCGTTTGTTGAGACAACCCCTAAAGCCGATAAGCCTGAAGCTCCGAACAAAGAGCCAGACAGTCCCCCCGACCTATTTGGACACCATCCCTATAGCGAAGCGCCTTTAAATCAGTTGCGAACTGTTGCTAGAGCAGGAGATGGCTATGAGATTCGCCTGCGTGAGTCAGCCGCAAAAAGTTATCTAAAAATGCAAGCTGATGCTAAGGCTGATGGCATTGACTTTGTTTTAATTTCAGGATTTCGGACGATCGCCGATCAGCAAGAACTTTTCTTTGATATCAGCAAACAACGTAATCAAACACCAGTCCAACGTGCCAAAGTTAGCGCTCCCCCTGGTCATAGCGAACATCACACAGGCTATGCGATGGATATCGGTGATGCTGCTGTGCCAAGCGCTAATCTCTCGACAAGTTTTGAGAAAACTGCTGCTTATGAGTGGATGCAAAATAATGCGGCAAAATACGGATTTGAAATATCCTTCCCGCCCAATAATCCCCAAGGTGTGATGTATGAGCCTTGGCATTGGCGCTTTGTTGGTGATGATGATAGCCTCGCGACTTTCTACAAAAAGTCAAACCGTAGTACTTCTTTTATTAAAAAGCCATGAATATTACAGCCATAGATTAACGCCGTACGGCGAATGTCAGTTAAGTAAAAAAGAAACTAGAGTTCAAAAAGCTGTGCCACAGCTTTTTGAACTCTAGTTTCTTTTTTCTAGATCGCATAATGTCATTGGTCAAAACTATTAGAGAGAAATCGTAGCTTCCGCCCTTTACGAGATAGAAAACCGTAGATTTTATTTGGATCTTGCAAAAAAGTATTGTATGGTGTTTAACTACGGTATTCCCACTAAGATATCGTAGATTACTTTCTTGGAGATCCAAGCTCATGAGTTCAAAGCAAAATCCTTTAAATACTTCTAAGTTGGCATTCAAGGCGATCGCCCGTCTATTCAGCAATATATTCAGTCATAAATGGGGACGTAAATTTGTCTCTTTTTTCTTGGCAGGCGCAATAATCAGTGTCACCATGGCAGCTTGCACTGCTAGTAATGGCAGCCAATCATCGGGTAATACCAAAAAGGATATTGAATTAACTCTTGTATCTTTCGCTGTAACCAAGCAAGCCCATGCCGCAATTATTCCTAAATTTGTCGAAAAATGGCAAAAAGAACAAAATCAAAAAGTTACCTTTAAACAAAGTTATGGTGGCTCAGGTTCGCAAACTCGTGCTGTGATCGATGGGCTAGAGGCTGATATTGTTCACCTCGCGCTGGCGGGAGATACCAGCAAAATCGAGAAAGCAGGGCTGATTGATAAAGGTTGGGAACAGGAATTTCCGAATCAGTCAATTGTTTCTAAGTCTGTCGCTGCCCTAGTAACTCGCGAAGGCAATCCCAAAAATATTAAAGATTGGTCAGACCTAGAAAAAGATGGCGTTAGCCTAATTACCGCCGATCCTAAGACCTCTGGTGTTGCCCGTTGGAACTTCCTCGCCTTATGGAATGCTGCGGTGAAAAAAGGCGGCAGTGATGCTAAAACCCAAGAGTCACTGGTCAAAGTATTTAGAAATGTACCAATCTTGACCAAAGATGCCCGTGAAGCAAGTGATGCATTCTTTAAGCAAGGTCAAGGTGATGCCTTAATCAACTACGAAAATGAGATTATTTTGGCAGGTCAAAAGGGGCAAAAAGTTAGCTATGTTGTGCCTGATGTGAATATCTCCATCGATAACCCGATCGCGATCGTTGATAAGAATGTCGCGAAGCACGGTACAAAAGAAGTTGCGGAAGCATTTGTCAAATTTTTGTACAGTACTGAAGCTCAAACTGAGTTTGCCAAACTAGGCTTTCGTCCTGTTGATGAAACTGTAACTAAGGAAAAGCAGTTTGTTGAGCTTTATCCCAAAGTTAAAGAACTAGCAACTGTGAAAGATTTTGGTAGTTGGAGTGAGATTGACAAAAAATTCTTTGCTGATGGTGCAATTTTTGACAAAATCCAATCTCAAATCAAGCGCTAGAGACTAACAAATCCAAGAACAAGGGGCTTAAGCCCCTTGTCTGCTAAATCACTAAAATTTTAGACCTATGGTAACAACACCTGCACCTAGCAAAGCTAAACCTAACGCTTTTCTGAAAATACTTTTCAAAATTCCTTGGACATGGGTAATCACCTTTGTCTATCTGGCATTTTTACTAATTTTACCGATCGCAGCCCTATTAACAAAAGCCGCTAGCGAGCCTTTCGAGAGTTTCTGGAAAACCGGCACTAGCCCGATCGCCCTATCTAGCTACGAAATCACCTTTGTGACAGCTTTTGCCGCCGCCGCCGTTAATGGTGTATTTGGCACTTTAATTGCTTGGGTTTTAGTTCGATACGATTTTTTTGGCAAACGGTTTCTCGAAGCCGTAGTCGATTTACCATTTGCCTTGCCAACTTCCGTTGCAGGGCTAACTCTAGCAATGGTCTATAGTGAAAAAGGGTGGATTGGTTCATTAGCTGAACCATTCGGAATCAAAATTGCCTTCACTCGCCTCGGCGTTTGGATCGCGATGATGTTTATTTCATTACCTTTCATCGTGCGAACCGTCCAACCCGTATTAACCGAATTAGAGAAGGAAATCGAAGAGGCGGCTTGGTCATTAGGCGCGTCTAAATGGCAAACTTTTGTACAGATAATTCTGCCCCCACTCACACCCGCAATTTTGACAGGGGTTGCACTTGGCTTTTCTCGTGCAGTTGGCGAATATGGCTCGACTGTAATTATTGCGTCAAATACGCCTTTTAAGGATCTGATTACGCCAATTTTGATCTTCCAACGACTAGAGCAGTATGACTATGTGGGCGCGACCGTAATTGGTACGGTGATGTTAGCTATTTCCTTTGTGAGCCTACTCGCAATTAATCTATTACAAGCATGGAGCAAACGATATGGCTAATTTGAGTTCTCTAAATAACTCTGGCGATCGCACTCAAAGTTCACCTGAACCAGACAAGATTGAACGAAAAAAGAGCTTTGCTCCTGCGATTCTAATTGCGATCGCTTTTATCTATTTAGGATTAGTGATCCTCCTTCCTGCGGCAAATGTTTTTGTCACGGCGTTTAGCAAAGGTTTAAACCCGATCATAGAAGCTGTCAAACAACCTGACTTTCAAAATGCGATTAAGCTAACCGTTAGTCTTGCGGCGATCGCTTTACCCCTAAATACGATCTTTGGATTAAGTGCGGCTTGGGCGATCGCCCGAAACAAATTTCCAGGCAAAGCTTTCTTGCTGAGTATCATCGATTTACCATTCTCGATCTCGCCTGTAGTTGCAGGGCTGATGATCGTCTTGCTATACGGCAGACTCGGTTGGTTCGGCTCATGGCTGGAAGCCAATGACATCAAAATCGTGTTTGCTTTTCCTGGAATGTTAATCGCTACCATATTTGTGAGTATGCCTTTTATTGCGCGTGAAGTAATTCCTGTACTAGACGAAATGGGAACGGAGCAAGAAGAGGCGGCGCGTACCCTCGGTGCAAATGATTGGCAAATCTTTTGGCGCGTGGTGATCCCAAATATTCGTTGGGGCTTGCTCTATGGCTTGGTGCTAACCAATGCTAGAGCAATGGGTGAATTTGGCGCGGTATCCGTAGTATCAGGAAATATTGCGGCTCAGACTCAGAGCTTACCGCTATTTGTCGAAGAATCTTATAAACAATACGAAACTGAAGTTGCCTATTCTGCGGCCGTATTGCTGGCTTTGCTAGCGGTAGTAACCCTAGTTCTCAAGGAGATTTTGGAACGTAGAACCCATAATTCTAATTCTCGTGAATAGCAGCTATATTTTCGTTAAAGCCCAAAAAGCTGTGGCATACACGCAGTGTATGCCACAGCTTTTTGGGCTTTAACGAAAATATAGCTGCTATTCACGAGAATTAGAATTATGGGTTCTACGTTCCAAAATCTCCTTG
>JAJAZG010000058.1 GCA_026785865.1 Pseudanabaena sp. CAN_BIN31 | reverse complement strand
TTCATGGTAGAGTAACGGGTTTGGTTAATCTCAGCTATATCCAAGTCATAGTTGTAGATTGAGCCAATCAAACAGCAGAAAAGCCTAAATCAAGCCAACCCATAACTGTATCACGTTTTGAGTTCTGCAAGAGGTCTAATGTAAATACTCACAATTTGAATACTTGTAGCAACAATAAGCTGAATAGCTCCATTGTTTGGATCTTGCACGTGATTAAATCTTATCTGATTAGACTCTTGGATAACAAATAAAGTATAAAGACCGATAACTTCACCAAAAGATATTGTAGCCCAATATAAGTATCGATATATTTTGTTGGTAATAATATCTACTAAGCATTGAAAAAAAGCAAGAAGGTAAGATGAAGTTAATGTAAGAAAAAATATTAACGTACATAAGAACATAAACATCAGTAAATCATTTATACCATTTACTAAATTGCCATTTGCTAAAAGAACTAATGCACGAAAGTAGTCTCCTATAACAACGGTGTTAAACAGACCTATCAAGAATCCTATCAAGTAAATTATTATTAGCCAACTAAATAAACTAATAAAAGATAATCCACAATTTAAATCTGTAAATACAATTGTGTTTACAGATATCTTACGACTATTCTGATTAATCGACATACAGGTCTATATTTTTAAAATTTGATTACAAGTTTATACATTCCTACATAAGAAACAACTCATCGCGTTCTGTGTTGCTGCGCATAAAGCGCATTGTAAATCAAGTGAGAACGTCTCCAAAGTAGTATTATTGCTCGTTGATTTACTAATCCAAGGTAAAAGAATGGGATGTACTTCAGAAATTAGTGATAACTCCTCAATGGAAATATCGTATTTGTAAATATTACTAATAAATAAAGAATCTAAGCTATAGTTTGGTAGTTCAATATTCTCTTTCAAACTTTCTAAATCTACATCAAGAGTCTGATAAATCGGGTTAATATGGATTTCTCTAATTTTTTTGTTATTAAAGATAAAAAGAGGAAACGCATGTGTTGCATACAAAACCAAAGTAGGAATTGGAACATTGATAGACGTAGTAGATTTAATATCTTGATGAAACCTTTCAATTCGATTTATATCTAAAGATTCGTGAGGAAATCGTATAGATAGTTTTTCAAGAATTTTTAACCGACAGCCTGTTTTAGATAGAGATGGTAATAGATCGAAGATGGAGATTTTTAAAGCTGTGGAGATCGCCCTTAAATCTTCTGCTGTTTTAGCATTAAGCTTATCTGGTTGAGCTATTAATCTGTCAATAGCATCTCGAATTTCTGGACTTAGCTTACTCAAATCGACAGAATTCTGCTCAATTACTTCACTCAATCGAAACTTAGGCATTTGCAGATCCCCTAACCAACAAGTTTAATATCTATGCCAAATTAGCATGGAAATTAAACTTATTGGTGTGGTTTTATGATTTCTTTTGCAATTTCACCATAAAAATCCATTCACGTCGTGTTCATAGGGCAAGATTCTAACCCAACCCCGATCGCTGGCAAAATAGATCGCAGGATTATCGGTTGATGGCGGTACAACTTGCGAATTACGATAATTGGTTAAAAACTGGATGATTACATTTTTATTTGCCTCGAATTAGTTTTCATCAAAGCTAATCGATTTCGTTGACGAATACACTAGCGATCGCCTGTCTAGCATCAGTCCGAAATTCTTGCACATTTACGCGACTTAAGAGAACTACAGCAAAAATCATCACCGCCGCCTCGCAAACAAATACGAAGCTATAGGCAAAAATTGGAGTGCCGAAAATTTGCTTGCCAATATCAAGCACGATTCCACCTGAGAGCGTGGCAATTCCTCTAGCGATCGCCTGAGATAGTCCCCAAGCACCGACAAATGTACCTGCGGTTTCCGCCGCCGTGAGGTCAAGCATCAGGCTTAAGGCTCCCGAAGTCGTGATTCCAGAGGCAAGTCCAAATAGAGCTAGTGAAGCTTGCAAAGCCCAAGTTTTTTGGATAAAGCCTGAAGCTAATAGTAGACCGCAACTCGCTGCCACCATATAGCAACCTAATTTTGTGGAAGATTGCTTGCCGAGTCGAGGAACGATTAAAAATCCTGAAGAACTCAAGCCAATTAATGTCCCTATCCCAAAAGCCGCATTAAGCTGTGTAGTTGCACAAATACTCATCCCAAATACAGCCCCGCCAAATGGTTCCATAATTGCATCTTGCATAAAAATGCCAATGGTCATCATTAATAGAAATGAGAAGAATAAACCAGTCTGCTTACTCGCCGTCAATACGCGCAAAGCACGACCCAAGCTTAGTTTCCCTTCATCGGCATTAGTGCCATTGAGAATATGACTTTCTGCAACCCGCAATTTGTAACGCGAATACTTCTGTTCAATGCCATAGGTTGCCAAAAAAGATAGACTGATTACTGTCGCAGGAATGATGATGAAGACTGAATTAATTGCGTGTTGTAACTGCACGAGGCGATCGCTGTCAGCATAAATAGAAATCTCACTAGGTGGCGTACCTGTGCAGGGCAGAAGTCTGGAAACGGCGATCGCGCCAATCACAATCCCCACCATCAACATCGACCAAACGATGCCAACTAATTTTGAACGATCCTCTTCATCAGAAATATCGACTAACAGCGCGGCAAAAGGAGTGGAGCTAAAACTAACCGCCATTCCATATATCGCAAACATTACCCCAAGAAAAATTGCCCATCCATAGGTCATGCCATTCCAGCCAATCTCATGGATACTGCGTCCTAATTGCCACATGACTTGCGTAGTCAAAAAAGCAACCACTGAAAACACCACTGTCCCAATCCAGACATAGCCTGAGCGATGCTTTCCAAATATAGTTTTGGCATCGGAAGTTTGCCCGAACCAGATCCTCGCGGGTGACACAAATAGAGGCATCGCAATAAATCCTGCGGCGAGAGTGGCGGGAATCGTCAGCTCGTTAATCATCAAACGGTTGAGTAGCCCTGCAATTAGCAAAGACATAATCCCTAGCCCCATCTGGAATAGACCGATCCGAAACATTTGCAGTAATGGCAGTTTAGGCGGCATTTTATCTAGATTTGCGATATCGACTTGGTTATTCATTGTTGGCGATCGAAATAAAAAAATCAATAAAAACATCATTATCTCAAACTTCCGCAGAATTGCGCTAGCTGATCGCAAAACAATAAGCCTAATAAAAGCGAAATAAGTACATCTAATTAAATATAAAAACCAAAAAGCTGTGGGGGCCGCGGCGCGGGGGGCCCCGCGTTTTTGGGTTTTTTTTTTTTTTTTTGTTGGTTTTTTGGGGTTTTTTGGGGTTTTGTTTTTGGGTGGGGGTGCGGCATTGTGGGGGTGGTTTTGGTATTTT
>JAJAZG010000057.1 GCA_026785865.1 Pseudanabaena sp. CAN_BIN31 | reverse complement strand
GTTCCTGAAAGCTTTGAAATCGACATCACCGAACTCGAAATTGGTAAAGGTGTTCACGTCAGCGAAATTAACTACCCTGAAGGTGTTAAGCCCGTAACCGATACAACCGCACTTGTCATTACTATTCTCAAGAAATAAAACAAGGGGCTTAAGCCCCTTGTTCTAATACAAGTAAAAAGGGGCGCATCGCGCCCCTTTTTTATGTGAGAATTATGTGCCGATCGCGATCTATCTTTAGCCAACCTTCATCTTGTAATAGCTTCATTGCTCTAGTGACGGTAACGCGGGTGCTGCTAATCGCACTGGCAAGATGTTGATGTGTGAGGCGTACAGTTAAGCGAGTTCCGCCTTCAACAGGAATTCCGACTTCTTGCTTGAGTAAGAGTAAAATTTGGCGGAGGCGCTCTTCTACTCGTTTGTTACTAACTAGGGCTAGTAAAGACTCAGTTTGCTGAAGACGGCGATTGAGATGTTGCAAGATTCCTTGGTAGAGTTGTGGCGATTGCTCCAGCTCTAAAATCGTGAAACGCATCAAGTCCACATCGGATAGAGCGATCGCCTGATATGGTTCTAGATTTGTCAGAGGTAAACCAAAGGGCATTGCTTGGACTGCAAATCCGACTAGGACTTCATCACCTGAAGGATGCAAAGTATTTAATTGGACGACTCCCCGACAAACCACCCATACTTCATGGGGATACATGGGAACAATTTGTCCACTTTTGTAAGTGTGCATGGTGCGACCGCGATAAATTTCTTCGAGCGATCGCCGCCAATCAGTTACAGAAGTTGTGGAGTTAAGATCGAAACTTGAGAACGTATATGTCATATCGGCGTGAGGTATGCATTAACGATCCTATATGTTTATTGACACTGTCAGGTTAAGCATTGATTATCTAATCAATAAGTTATTAGTGAACTACCAGATACTGACCGCTTAGGCGGTACAGTGCTGGCTTCTTGTCTCAACGGGAACAGCGTCTAGCAAGACCGAAATCTTACCAGAGCGACTTACACCCCCTCCACAAGCAGAAGCGCTAGTTCCTAACGCCAGAATCCGCAAGGCTTCATTTCTTATATTGATTGCCGCGTTTACATCACGGTCATGGTGCGTACCACAATGCTTACAAGTCCATGCTCTAACGTCAAGAGGCAAATTACCAACTCGATTTAGGCAAACATGGCAAGTCTTGGATGAAGGAAACCATCGATCAATCTCGATATAGATCTTTCCTTCACTCTCAGCCTTGTATTTAAGCATTGTTAGAAACATCCCCCAACCAACATCACTTATCGCTTTGGCTAGATTATGATTCCGTACCATACCTTTGATATTTAGATTTTCTACTGCAATAACTTGGTTTTCGTTTACTACCTTGCGGGATAGTTTGTGCAGAAAATCTTCACGGCATCTAGCAATTTTAGAGTGAACTTTTGCCACTTTCAATCTTGCTTTAATGCGATTGTTGCTACCTTTCTTTTTCTTTGAGAGCTTTTGCTGTTTCCGTTTTAGGTTTCTTTGATGCTTGATAAAGAATCTAGGGTTGTCAAACTTTGAGCCATCACTGGTAATTACAAAGTGAGTTAGTCCAACATCAAGTCCAACTGATTTATCGATTGGTACTGATTCAACTTGAGCTTTGCCATCATCAATCAAAACAGAAACAAAGTATTTGCCATCAGGATTACGAGACACTGTGACAGTTTTAATAGTTCCGTCAAAAGTTCTATGTAGTTTGCAATGCACTAAACCAATCTTAGGTAGATTGATATAGTCATCTTCAAACTTGACATTTTGGGGATAACTAATCGACTGCCTACCCTGCTTAGATTTGAATTTTGGCGGCATGGCACGTTTATCGAAAAAGTTTTTGTAGGCTGTCGATAGATTCAATGCTACGACTTGTAGACATTGAGAATAAGGATCTTTCAGCCATTCAAACTCTTTCTTGAGATTAGGTAATAAACCCTGTATACACCCTCTAGTCAGTCCCTTTCCAGTATTCTTATATGTCTCTTGACAAAGATTCAAAGCATAATTCCAGAACCATCGCGCACAGCCAAAAGACTTTGCAAGCAAGGTTTCTTGCTCACTTGTTGGATAGATTCTATATTTATACGCTTTATACATTTATCAAGAATACCGAATACTGATAAGACTATAACATATACAGAGAAGTATTGATTCGCTGTCGCTCACCTGAGTACAGGTAAAGCGCGGGACTTCCCACTCACGTTAGTTAAAATTACATATCAACGCTACTTAACTAAAAAGAGAGGCAATGCGTTGCCTCTCTTTCTAGTTAAGTAGCAAAAGCCCAAAAGCTATGACGCACGCGCAGCGATCGCCATAGCTTTTGGGCTTTTGGGGTTTATTTCGCCAAATTGCGAAGCAGCGATCGCTGATTTTCATTCATGCTTTGCAAAACTTGCCTAGTATCACTATGTTGCAACATTTGTAAAAGCTCTTCAATTTCCTCATTTAAAGCTTTAGAAACTGGCTCTTTTACCTTAGGACTTTCTTGATGTGTTTCGACTTTGGCACTAGGCATCACACAAGTACCCGTTTCACAATCCATACCCAACTGTTGCCAATAGATCGTGGGAATAACTTTGCCCCTTTGACCAACATGTTCATGTTGTAGCAGATCGGTTTGCAGATAGTTGCGGGGTGAGTCATAGAACTTGACATCATGGGCATAGGGAATCGTGAAACCGCCAAATGCTTTGCGGTATTCTTCAGAGCCAAGAATTTCATGGAAAAACGCGGATACACCATGCATCATTAACAAATCCATGAACTTGGCAATTTCCTCTTTACCTTGAAGCGCTCTGCCAAGGAGATGCTTAAAGCTCCATTCCACAAATTTGAGGTTTGAGCAGTCTTTATAAAAACTGTTCAGATAAACAGGTGACATAACTAGCTCGCCGATGAAGTGGCGCACGCCAAGCTTACCTTTGAGAAAATCTTTTTCGAGCTTAGCGATTTCCTTGCGTTCATGTTCATAGGGCTGCCGCTCTAGGACTTGGGCATAAATTTGATGAAGGGCGGTTTGACGATCTGCTTCCGTGGACTTGCGATCGATGGTGATGGGGGTATGGTCGTTCATGACAACTTCTCCAAAAACTCTCTAAAAAACTTGTAAATATCGATTGAACATCGATCAATTTGGCTATTACAGCGCCTTGCGCTGCCATAGAACCCAGATAATTTTTTAAAAGTGCCGCGAAGCGGCACTTTTAAAAAATTATCTGTATTACTTAAACCCTCAATAGGCTGTAACTACCTAGAGTCTCGGAGGTAAATCTCTATAGCTTGGCTAGCTACTTTTTGAGTAGCTAACTAAGCATTGACCAATGTAGATATCGCCATTTCTGAATATGGCTTTACCAGCGCGGCACATTCGGCGGGTAACATTTCGTCAACAACTGATTGGAATAGACGATATGCGGTGGAGCATTCTTTGGCAACTTGATAAGAAATGATGATGTTTGACAGCCAATCCATCAGAGTTTCACGGAAGAATAATTCATCATCACGCAATACTGATAGAGATGTGTAACGAATCATATTCGACATGTCGTATTTGCATCGTTGCAACTGTTTTTGGACTAGTTCAGGATATTGCTGTGCCAAAAGCTTCAGGCTTCTGATCGTGATTTCGTCGGCGCGATCGCGTAGGAGATTGTAAGTCTTGACACGGACTGAAAAACTATTAGCAAAACGTTCTAAATTGAAAAGGTCGCTGTCTGTCAAATAGACATGATCGACACCTGCAATTTTTTCATCTAATGTACGATTCATTGTTAACATAATCTTTTCTTTACCCCTTAAATAAATTTAGTAAATATACCTATGCGTCTGTCTCGATTTAGAAAATGATTTATTGGATATCCCTTATTTCTCAACAATAGAACTGTATTTACTCTTACGTTCAAGAACGAAAACAAAGTTAACCTAATAATATATTTCGACATATACCCCGTCCATCTTAAAAACTTCGGTTCTCAAGACGGGAAAAAGGAAAACTAAAGCGGGGCTTTGCCCTGCGCCCCCTATGCTCTGCGCCCTCTTTTTATCTTTTACATTGGGATTTGAGATTTTATTGCGGTTTGCAGAACGACACGGTTAAAATAAGTTAACAGAACGTAATACTTTAGATACCTCCATGCAATCGGCAATAAGAATTGAAAATCTCAGGAAGACTTATGGCGAGACTATTGCCGTAGATGGAATTTCTTTAAATGTTACACAGGGACAGATTTATGGTTTGCTAGGACCAAATGGGGCTGGCAAAACTACAACTATGCGCTGTATTTGCACTTTGACTATTCCTGATTCGGGTTTGGTCGAGGTGGCTGGAGTCACTGAAGCAAGAGCAATACGCGATCGCCTTGGTTATATTGCTCAAGAAGTGGCTCTGGATAAAGTGCTAACTGGGCGTGAGTTGTTACGTTTTCAGGCGGCTTTGTATCATATTCCGCCAAAACAAATCAGCGATCGCATTGATAGCGTATTAGATTTATTGCAACTAGAGCCTTACGCAGATAAGCTTTCGGGGACATATTCGGGCGGTCTAAAAAGACGTTTAGATCTCGCGGCAGGTTTGTTGCACCAGCCATCGGTACTCATTCTTGATGAGCCGACAGTCGGCTTAGATATTCAGAGTCGGATTGCGATTTGGGAGTTTTTACGCAAGCTACGAGCATCAGACGTAACCGTATTGATTAGCAGTCATTATCTCGAAGAAATTGATGCTCTTGCCGATCGCGTGGCGATTATTGATCGAGGCAAAATAATTGCCGAAGGCACAACTGATGAATTAAAAATGAAAGTAGGTGGCGATCGCATTACGATCAGGATTCGTGAGTTTGCCGATCTCCATGAAGCAGAACATGCTCAAAAGATTTTGCAGCAGTTGCCGATTGTGCAGAGTATTACGATCAATGCCGCTCAAGGCAATGCGGTTAACTTATTTGTTACCCCTGATGCTAATGCCATTAGCGAAATCCAAAATATGTTGACGGCGGTTGATATTAATATATTTAGCCTGTCGCAGTCACGCCCCAGCCTTGATGATGTTTTTCTAGCGGCGACAGGCCAAACTATTCTTGATGCTGAAATTGCTCAATCAGAAATATTTGCTGCAAGTAAAGGCAAAAAGAAGCGTTAAAGTTCTTCCCATGTAGATAGACGTAATAAAAACCAAAACCGAAAAAGCTATGGCGCACGCGTAGCGTGCGCCATAGCTTTTTCGGTTTTGGTTTTTATTTACAAGACAAAGCTTAACTGTTACTTTATTTTCTTTAGCGATAACTACCCTTAAGATACGTGGGAAGCAAAATATATCTATAAGCTTCTTTAATTGTTCTGATTGAGGTGAAATATGCGCGATTTTAATACTTTCCTGTTGGCGCAGACTTCAACGGGAAGAAGTTTTGCTGTTGATGATTTACTCAAGCCCGATGGACTGGTATTGCAACTTGTATTTGCGATCGCCATCTTAGTTGGTGGTTGGATCGTTGCAATATTTTTTGCTTCGATGACCGAAAACCTGCTAAAGCAGACAAGTGTTGATAATAAACTTGCAAATTGGTTAGGTGGTTCGAGTAGTAATTTGCCGATTGAAAAATGGGCTGGTACTACGGTTTTTTGGATCATCTTGCTTTTCACTTTAGTCGCCTTTTTCCAATACCTAAGGCTAGATGCTGTCGCTACCCCATTAAATGGTTTATTAGGGCAAATCACATCATTCTTGCCCAAGCTCGGTGGTGCGGCGATCTTAGTTGGTATTGCATGGGTTCTTGCTACTGTTAGCAAAATGATTGTCGGGCGCTTTTTGCGATCGGCAAACATTGATTCTAAAGTCAGCGCTCAAGTTAATGAGGATGAGGTAACTACAGGAACAGCTATAGGTGCGATTAGAGGATCGGCTACAGAATCTATCTCTCTGAGCGAAACCTTATCATCAGCTTTGTATTGGTTCATCTTGTTGCTATTCCTGCCTTTGGTACTGGATACTTTAGGACTCGTGCAAGCTCTTGAGCCAGTCAAAAATCTGGTCAATCAGATCTTGAGCGCTCTACCCAAAATCCTCAAGGCGGTGATGATTGGTGGTATCGGTTGGCTCATTGCCCAAACAGTTAAGCGCATTGTTACTAACCTCTTAGCAACCAGTGGAGCCGATCGCTTCCTGCAACGTTGGACTTCTAATCAGACCGAATATAGTCTTTCTCAAGTAGTTGGGAATTTTGTCTATATTCTCATCCTGATTCCCACGGCCGTATCGACATTAGAAGCCTTAGAAATTGGCTCGATCTCTCGCCCTGCTACGGCGATGCTCGATCAGGTATTGCGCTTTGTCCCACAGCTATTTACGGCTAGCATAATTCTTGCGGTAGCTTATTTCCTCGGTCAATTTGTCAGAGATATTGTTTCTGGTCTTTTGACTGGCTTAGGATTTAATAATATTTTGCACTGGTTGGGCTTTCAATCAATCTCATCAACTCCCACCACTACATTTGCTGATACCGAAAATAATTTCACAACAGATCTACCTCAACAAATTCCTTCCGAATTTACTGATACCGAAAATAATTTCACAACATCTCTACCTCAACAGACTCCTTCCGAAATTGTTGGGATTATCGTATTTCTAGGGATTATGCTAGTGGCGATCGCCACAGCCACTGATGTATTGCAGATTAATGCACTTACTCGCATTGTCTTTGGTGTGATGCTAGTCGCAGGTCAAGTATTGAGCGGTGTGATTATCTTCGCGATCGGTCTATACCTTGCCAATCTCTCCTTTAATCTTATTTCTAGTACTGGCGGACGACAAGCACGAATTCTCGGTCATGCGGCTCGAATTTCGATTGTGGCGCTGATTAGTGCCATGGCTCTCAAGCAGATGGGCATCGCTAGCAATATCGTTGATCTAGCGTTCGGTTTATTGACAGGTGCAATTGCCGTGGCGATCGCCGTGGCTTTTGGACTTGGCGGCAGAGATATCGCTTCTCAACAATTGCGTGAATGGCTAGAATCATTCAGACGTAGAGATTAGATAGCTACTTAAATAAAAAAGGCTTCGCATTGCGAAGCCTTTTTTATTTGATAAAAACCAAAAAAGCTGTGGCGCACGCTGCGAGTGCGCCACAGCTTTTTAGGTTTTATTTGCCTAGCTTTGTTCTCTTCTTCTTTCTGCTAGACGCATTAAAATTTCTGTATGCACTTCGCGAGTAATAGGATAGAAGTATGCCAAACCTAAGCCAACAATTAAGGCGATCGTTGGTAAAGGACCGATCGCAACGCGAATTGCAAATAGTGCCGAATCAGGCTGAATCGGTAAAGGCTGACAAGGCACACTTTCCTTAAATTTTGCCCATGATAGACCGAAACCAAGTAAGAATAAACCGATCGCTAGTCCAAACTTTTGTAAGAGAACCATAAAAGCATAGAAAATTCCTTCGCGGCGCTGACCTGTTTCTAGTTCATCAAGATCGGTGACATCAGGAATCATCGACCAAGGAATTAAATAAGCAGTAGAAACTCCAGCACCTGCCATAGTCGCCAGTACATAGAGCATCACTACTTGTCCTGGCTGCAAGAAAAATAGACCTGCTTGGGCAATAATCCAAATACCTGAACCCATAAAGTAAGCAACTTTTTTACCAAATCTCTTACTGATCGCACTCCAGACTGACAACATGATTAGAGCCGTACCTTGGACAGCGATCGTGACTAGAATGAAATCGCTCTCTTGCAGCTTCATCCAATTGACGACGAAATAGGGAATGATCGAAGCGGTGATTTGCAGTGCTAGCCATGAGCAGAAATAGATCCCAATCACGTAGAGGAATGGACGATTGCTGAAGACGACTTTTAACTGTTCTACAAAGCTCAATTCTTCAACCTGAGCATCTAGGGATTTATTATGCAGTCGGTGCCGATCGCTAGCGATCGCCCTATTTTTAATTCCCCAAATACACCAATAGATTGAGATACTAGAAATAATCGCACAGACTGCACCCAATACAATATATTGCATTCCGCCAGTATTACAACTGTCCGTTTGCCGAGCAGGATCTTTGAAAAATGCAAAAATCAATTGCGCGATAAACAGAGAGAGAATACTGCCACCGATCGAGAAAGTAAAACGGAAGCTATTCAAGCTAGTGCGCTCGTCATAATCTTGGGTGATTTCGGGAGTGAGCGCAGTATAGGGAAGATTAACGGCAGTAAAAAAGGTATTAAAAATAATGCCAATGATCACGTAATACCAAAACAGAACCATTTTATCGGTACTAGGAACTAACCATTGGGCGAGAAATGTTAGCCCAAACGGAATCGCCGAATAGATCATCCAAGGTAGTCGCCTTCCTAGTTTTGATTTAGTGCGATCGCTAAGTACACCAATAATCGGATCGTTAATCGCATCGAAGACTTTACCAACTAATAAAACTACTCCTGCAAGGGCGGGATCGAGTCCGGCCACATTGGTAAAAAAGAATAATAGAAAGAATGAGAGCAGATTGGTGGTAATCGAAGTACCAAGATCTCCAGCACCATAGGCAAGTTTTTCACCCAAAGTTAATTTGGCTTGCGTGAGGTCATATTGGGAAGAATCAAAGGAATTTTCGGGATTAGTCATGATTTATTTTGCTAACATAAAATTGATTTTTTGAAAAATTGCTAGCCACTATTCCCTTCCCAGTCAAAGATTAGCGGTGCGGCGCTTCGCGCCGCTAATTCT
The DNA here is from genome assembly GCA_026785865.1 of Pseudanabaena sp. CAN_BIN31. GTDB lineage: Bacteria > Cyanobacteriota > Cyanobacteriia > Pseudanabaenales > Pseudanabaenaceae > Pseudanabaena. The sequence goes on along the minus strand of JAJAZG010000057.1, from coordinate 286 downwards.
TGGGTTTTAATGTATATTTTTCTACTGGGAAAGGAGTAAGAATTGATTTAGCATAGAACAGACCTTGCTCGACATAATGGGAATAGCACTTTTCGTCAGTTATTTTTAGTTATTTTTATGAATTTAGAAAATCCTTCTAGTCCAACACCTGCCGCTAATCGGTTACGCAACTTGTTAGTGGCGATCGCCGCTATCCTGCTCACCACAGCTTTATTTTTCGGATTTCAGGCGCAACAAAGCAGTACATCACTAGATGCAGTGGCGGCAGCAGCAAGTCCAATTGATG
>JAJAZG010000056.1 GCA_026785865.1 Pseudanabaena sp. CAN_BIN31 | reverse complement strand
TATTCGTTATATTCCCAATTGTAGCCATTGGGTGCAGCAAGAGCAACCACAGTTAGTGAATCAATTGATGCGAGAGTTTTTGATTGAGAGATGAGAGTGGTAGAGATGTAAAGGTATTATGACAGGATGGGAACTAGCACATGAATAATAATAAAAGTTGGTCAGAAGTATTAAAAGACTATGGAGATAAGACTCTAGACTCAAAGAAGACTTGGTATGGTGCGGTTGCAGTCGCCTATAACCGAGTTAGACCGCGTTATCCACAAGAGATTATCTCTCGTGCGATCGCACTCACACAGCTTTCTGATTCTGCTAATATCCTTGAGCTAGGTTGCGGACCGGGCATTGCCACAGTTCAATTTGCCCAAATGGGCTTTTCTTTGTTAAGTTTAGAGCCTAATCGAGAAGCTTCAGAATTAGCCCAACAAAACTGTGCTGAATATTCTCATGTCAAAATCCTGAATACTTCTTTTGAGGAATGGGAATTAGAAAAAGAGCGCTTTGAAGCAGTATTAGCGGCGACATCTTGGCATTGGATCGATCCAGCGATCGCTTATTCCAAATCCGTAGCAGCCTTAAAACCGAATGGTCATCTCATTTTGCTATGGAATACGCCGCCGCAGCTTGATTTTGAAGCTTATCAATCAGTTGATCATGTTTATCAAATGCTAGCGCCTTCGGTTCCTGTGTATGCTCGATACGAGGATCAAGATACTCACCAAGAACATTTCCAAGAGTTCAGCCGAAACATTACTAATTCAGAATGTTTTGGTAATTTACATTACGGATCTTCTGTTTGTACTGCTAACTATAGCCTCGATGATTATCTCTTGCTACTAAGTACACTATCGCCGTACATTGCGCTAAATGAAAACGAAAGAAATAATCTGTTTGCCAAATTGAAAGAGGTATTAAATAGCAATTTTGGCGATCACCTTACTCTTCACTACATTTCTGCTTTTCATACTGCCCACAAAATTTAGCATTTGCTTACCAAGAAACAAGATTGAGAATGCTGTATAGCAGCATTCTCAATCTTGTTTCTTGGTTTTGTGACGTGCTTTTAATAATTTAACTGTCTCTGGATTGGCATCTTTGCGCCAGATAAGGCGATGCCCTTGTAGTTCTGTGCAATATTCTATTAACCTTTGTTGCCAGCTTTGCCAGTGAGAAATTTCCTGCATATTGTCTAATAACCTCCAGTTTTCTTCCTGTTTTGTTAATTTGGCAAACTTCTCATATTGTGGATAGTCAGGTAAGACATAAGCATCTTTGTAATGGAGTACAGGGGGATTATCAGAATTATGATAGTCGCGATAGCGAACGTGCAAATCTCGGAGATCGATTTGCATAGATGCTTGCATTTTTGGATGCGGATCGAGATCGAAATCTGGATAAAATAAATAGCTGATTTTGGGCTTATGAAGATGAAACTTAATCAGAGTGGCTCCATCCATTCTGCCTATGGTGCGACTGGCACAACCCTCATAAAGGCGCAGCATCGGATCGAGACGCTCTAAAGCAGAGACATGGATATAAAGCGCTTGGCGATCGCACCTGCCAATTTTACTGTTTTGACAACAAGTTGCGATGAAACCTTCCCGCCCCAAATTAAAAAGCAATAGGTCAGCAGTGGTGCAAGCGGCTTGATAAGAACCAAATAGCGATTTAATATCATTTTGGTATTCTCGCGAAAGTTGGCTAAGTTTAAGACGCTTGTAAGGATTATCAAAATTACTCAGAGCAAGAAATACCAGAATATCTTGTCGTCGCCGATCAGCGATCGCATCCCATTCGTCTTGATTAGTTGCCATTACAATCAGATTAAAAGCGCGGCGGATAGTACCAAATTCAGATATGAGAGCATCAAAGCCTGATAATTCTTCGCCAATTGGTAATCGACCGCGTTCAGTAAAAAACTCCATCAAAGGTGAGAGAAGTTCACGATAATCTTCAAAGCGTTTGGAGGCGAGTCTAATTCTGGGAGTAGTGGCGCGAGAGCGAAAGCGTGATGCTCTAAAACTTTGGGCTTGGGAATCGTCGCGAAATACAAAATAAATGCCCAAGGCGACAGGTATGGAATCTACTCCTAAGACTTGATCGATGTAGAGTTTGAGTTCTTCTTGCTCATAATATTTCTGGAATGTGTTGCGACTGCTGATGCTCCCATCGCTATAGGCAATTTGTCCCTGTCTAGCATCAGCGATTAAGACCTGTGCTGAGACGATGAAAACACGTTGTGCTAATTCCCAAGCTTTGATTAATACTTCTCGTCTTTCGGTCTGTGACTCGATGACGTTGATGATGTAGCCAAGATTTACAATGTCCGCTTTTACAAGTTCGTTTTTTGGGCGGTAGTATGGGTCCCAACCATGACTAGTAAAACCGCGATCGCTAATTCGTTTGATATCCTCACCATGACCGCAGCCATAGTCAAAGAATGTCGTGCCTTCGCTAAAGATTCCTGATTCTAAGGCGAGACGGACGGGTTTTGATAAATTAGGGCGATGGATAGCTGCTTTGTGGCGATCGATTTTGAGTAAACCCTCACCCCCAGACCCACTCCCTAGGGGAGTGGAGAGTGAGAGAACTTGATGTCCTTCAATTTTGACTTGAAATTCTTGTAAGCGATGTTCCCATCCTTCGCGTGTGCCGATGGTGCGAGTTTCATTTAGTAAGCCGATCGCTTCTTCTTGTCTTGTAAGTTTGATAAATAGTTGATAGTGAGGATAGTCGGTCGTTACGAAAGTTTCCTTACGATGGAGAATTGGTGGATTATGGGAATTGTGATAGTCGCGTTGCTGTACTTCTTGGGTTAGGAAATTAACTTGAATACTCTGATTTAAAACAGGGTGCGGATCAATATCAAAATTGGGATAGAACAGATAGGAAATAGTGGGGCGATCATAATTAAATTTGATAATTGTAAATTTACGATCTTGGGGAAGTAAGGATTTTGCTTTGCGATCGCATTCCTGTAATTGTGGAACGAGTGCAGCGATCGCCGAGACATGAACATAGAGAGCATTAGGTAATCTCTTGCCAACAGTGCTTTGCTGGCATAGGCTAATTATATGTCTGTGGTCATGGTCTATAATCATTGAAATACAGCAGGAAAATATTTTAAAAATATTTTGATTATATGGTTTTAGAAGATTATCTTGAATTTCTAGATCGGGATGACATTCGGATTAAAGGTCATCGTATTGGAGTTGATGACGTAATAAAGTATTATTTGGGAGGTTATTCGCCAGAACAAATTTTGTCTGAATTATCAACCTTAAATTTAGAAAAAGTTTATGCGGTAATCACCTATTATCTACATAACCGTATGGAAATGGATGCATATATGCTACGTTTGCAAAAATGGCGCGAACAACATTACCAAGAGTTATCAGTGAAAGCAAAATCTCCTGTAGTTGAGCGTTTAAAAGAAATTAAAAAACAAAGAGAAAGAATGTTGTTGAATTTTTCATGAAGATCCGTTTTTTGTTGGATGAGAATTTATCTCCTAAATTGAAATTTGCTGTTTTACGCTTTAATCCAGAAATTGATATTGTTCGTGTTGGAGACATTGATACCCCATCTTCTGGGACTCTCGATCCTGACATATTAAAATATTTGGAGATATCACAACGCCTTTTAATTACAGACAATCGAAAAAGTATGCCAGCGCATTTGGAGGATCATTGGTCATCAGGTGGGCATATTTGGGGACTGCTCTGGCTCAAACCAAATGCAACTTTAAGTGCGTGGGTAGAAGAACTTTATCTGATTTGGGAAACCTCTGAAGCGGAAGAATGGATTGATAAAATTGATTGGATTCCCTTTTAGGGAGAAAAACAGCAAATATATTAGTACCTATGGATACTTGTAATGGAACAAATTACTTTAGATAAAATTAAGTCTCAAGCCGATAACCTTGTGTTTGCTCGACATGAGACATTTTATCCTCGTTATAGTTGGTTGAAAAAAGGGTTTCAGGCGGTTAGTGAAAATCCAGAAATTTTCCTAGAAGAAGATGCTCATATTCAGCTAGGGGTGGGTAAAAACATGGCGAAGGCGATTCGCTATTGGTGTGTAGCCTTTAAATTAATTGAAGACGATCGCGCAGGGCAATCTATTCAGCCATCACAATTTGGGAGGATTTTATTAGCAGATGATGGCTATGACTCTTTTTTAGAAGATCCTGCTTCGTTGTGGCTATTGCATTGGCATTTGTTGAAGCAGCCTTGTAAAGCCACGTCTTGGCATTTTACTTTTAATAGCTTTCGTCAAATTGAGTTTACAGTTGCGGACTTGCAATTAGCCTTAGCAAAGTATCGAGATGGGCTGGGAAACCGTACTGTTGATGCCTCATTAAACAAAGACGTGACTTGCTTATTGAGGATGTATGTTAGACAAAGTGACGATCTCAGCAGCAATTCTCATTATGAAAAGAGCTATGCAAAAAAGTGTGTAGAGGCTAATGTATTTGTAAGCTAAAAGAGTAAAACAGTTGAAAGAGACAAATACTTTTGATGGGATTGTCAGTTTTTTTCGGCAG
>JAJAZG010000055.1 GCA_026785865.1 Pseudanabaena sp. CAN_BIN31 | reverse complement strand
GAATGTGGGTTTTAAAGCCCAAAAAGCTATAGCGCACGCTGCGCGTGCGCTATAGCTTTTTGGGCTTTATATTTAATTCGGCTAGGGGAGATTAAATTTATTGAGCAATTGTAAAATAGCAGCCGTGACCACAATTTGAATGCGGCTGGTTTATGGAACTTCTACTTGGATATTTCTTAAAAACGGATAGAAAGAGTAAAATTTTCTCTAGTCTTCGTTTTTGTTTCCCAACATGTCTATTGTTGCCATGTCATCACTGCCAAGATAGGCTTACCTCTGCGAGTAATAGCAAGCGTACTTCCTGATTGAGTCAGTTTTTCAGGTAACGAAGTTAGCTCATGGCGAGCCTCAGTGATGGGAATGCCGTAGAGCATTTGTGTAGATTCTATCTGTACACCTAAATTTTATAAGCTAACTGTATCAGTCACACAGAAAGTCGGGGATCTTATATATCTCACAAATATTATTAATCCTCAAATTCGGCGCGATCGCGGTTTTACCTATATCATGTGCGCCACATAGTCCCAAATTGCCTTGAAACGTCAAATATCAACGCTTAGATTTTGGTGATTTTGGACTTTGCGATTGCTTAGCAGAGAGCTTTTTTAATTTTTGGATTTGCTTTGGGCTTAATCCAGTGAATTGAGCAATTAAATCTGGAGAAACATTAGAAAGTAGCATACTTGAAGCAATCTGATTAACTGCTTCAGCCTTGCCTTCAGCTTTGCCCTTAGCCAAACCTTCAGCTTTGCCCTTAGCCAAACCTTCAGCTAAACCTTCGAGCAAAATATCTTGATAAATCGGTGATTCTTTCATGATTTCACTCCTTAGCAATCTTTGGATGATTTCTTTGTTCAAAGCTATAGCAGATATTATAGCGGTCGAGGCTGCTACGTTACTCTGTAGTTGCTTATCGGCAATGTTGTCAATTTGCCTTGCAACTTGCCTTAATGTTTCTTCGGGGTTATTGGTTTTTGTCAGTGCAGCAAATGGCAATAGTCCTTGATATTGCTGAAATATTGCCGTGGGTTGCTCCCAAAGACGAATGACATTGAAGTTATGCTTGAGCGCTTTTAGGCTAAAGGTAGTTTCATTTACTAGCGGTGATCGGCTGGGGCTAAGATAAATAACAACTTGATGGACTTCCTTTTCAGGAAATTTACGATATAGCCTGAGGCGATAATCCGTCATACGGAAAGGAATATTTTTATTTGGCTCGGTTTGAAATTCTAGATGCAGAATGATTTCCGCTGATTCTAGAAATATCACTGAGTCAGCGCGGATCGGCTCAACCGATAGCTCGGACGGTTCTAGCTTGGTTAGAGTGATCGATTCTCCTAGGAGCCAACTAGCAAAGTCTGCTGAGAAATTCTCAGCCAAAAATTTACATATATTGTCAATCATAAAATAAGTTTAATTTCCAAAAATGCGCTTAGCTCTAGCAAGATTAAGATTGGCGATCGGCTAAATCGGCGATCGCGTAGCCACAAATTTAGTAATAACTAAAGCGCTGTATCAACTTTGCGATCGCAATCTAATGAATGTTAAGATATCTATGTGAGTTTTGCTAAATTAAGTGACTTTAAGCAGGTTCTAAAAACTGTATAAAGACAACCAAAGTTCTCAATTAAGCATCAAGACTATATAAACATTGGGACTAACCGAAAATCTTAGTGCTGATATGACACCATCATCCCCGTCTCGCATACCATCCGTAGATGCCCCCACCACGATTGATGTGATTGCAGAGAGTGATCATTTATCTGCCAAACACAACGACAAATCAGCCCAAACTTCGGCTAGCTTCCAAGGCAATTCTAGCGCCCTCGCCCCTACAAACGGCAGCTTTGCCTCAGTGCTTGCCCCACTTACTCCCGAAAAATTTAGTGAAGTCGTTAATGAAGTTGAGCAAAGATTGCGGATCGTCAATCAAACTCTCGGAATGCTCAACACCGACTTTGATGTGATCCTCGATGAAATGCTACAGGCGATTCGCGGCAAAATTGGCGAGTTGCTTTCAGCCGATCGCACCACGATTTTTTTAGTTGATGTCGATAAAAATCAACTCTGGACAAATGTACCCGATGAAAAGGGTAAAAATATTGAGATTCGTATCTCCACTGAGCCGACTAGCATCGCGGGTGAAGTAGCGACTTACGGCAAAATTGTGAATATTTCCTTTGATTTTTTTGACGATCCGCGATCGACTCAAGCCAAAAAACAATTTGAGCGTACAGGTTATCGTACCTATTCGATGCTGGCGATGCCACTTTTGAACGATAACGATCAACTGGTCGCAGTGGTACAGCTAATCAATAAATTACAAATTATCGATCACTCAATTCCTCTCGAAGATCGGGTCGATAATATTGGCTTCACCGAAGAAGATCAAGCTCTATTTGCTCAATTTGCGCCATCAATGCGCCTAATTTTAGAAAGCTCTCAAGCTTTTTATGCGGCTGCTCAAAAACAACGCGCCGCCGATGCGTTGATGAAAGCGGCGATGTCTCTTGGTCAAAGTTTGGACTTAGAAACAACCCTCAAAAAGGTGATGGAAGAAGCCAAACTATTAATGAATGCCGATCGCAGTACATTGTGGTTAATCGATCGCGATCGCAATGATCTCTGGACACAAATCGTTGATCATCACGGCTTAACCAAGGAGTTGCGCGTACCGATGGGCGTGGGATTTGCGGGGCGCGTAGCAAACACGGGCGAAGTTTTAAATAATCCCTTCGATCTTTACGAACATCCTGACGCAAATAATTCTAAAAAATTCGATCAAGACAATGGTTATCGCACCTGTAGTTTGCTCTGTATGCCAATTTTTAACTCGAATAAAGAGTTGATTGGTGTTACCCAACTGGTGAATAAAATTCAACGCGGTGACTTTCCTGAATACGATCCCGCCACTTGGCCAACATCACCCGATCGCTTCAAAGCTAGTTTTAACAGCAATGATGAAGACTTCATGAAAGTTTTTAATGTCCAAGCTGGTGTTGCCCTCGAAAATGCCAAATTATTCGCCAAGGTCAAGCAAGAACAGCAAATGCAAAAGGATATCTTACGCAGTCTATCTGACGGCGTGATCTCCACTGACAAACATGGCAAAATCATCGCCGCCAATGAACGCGCCTATGATTTGCTTGGAGTTGGTGATGCTTTGCTAGAAGGGCGATCGGTCTATGAACTAATTAACATTGAGACTGCTAACTTTACTAAATGGTTTGACACGAGTTTGGGTGGCGGTGACGAAAAAAGTCGCAAGCAATATTATCCTGATCAAACTCTGCGCTCTACCGATGGCGCACAGCACAGTATTAATATCTCGATTAATACGATGTCGGAAGGTGATGAAGGGGAAGGTGTGCGCGGCGCTCTAGTCGTGATGGAAGACATTAGCCAAGAGAAGCGACTCAAAAGTACGATGTATCGCTACATGACCCAAGAGTTAGCGGAACAGCTGCTCGCGGGTGGTGATGCGAAAATGGGCGGCGATCGCAAAGAAGTTTCAGTTCTATTCTCAGATATTCGCAGCTATACCACAATTACCGAATCCCTCACCGCCGAAGATGTGGTGATGATGTTAAACGAATATTTTGAAACGATGGTAGAGGCGGTCTTTCATTACAAAGGAACGCTGGATAAATATATCGGTGATGCGATCATGGCGGTGTTTGGTTCGCCTCTACCAATTCCCGATCATGCGTGGATGGCAGTGCAAACTGCGATCGATATGCGTCATCGCTTGCATGAGTTTAATATCAAACGCATCGAAAAACTTAAGCCACAAAATCAAAAAGAACTCGATATGGCAACGATTAAAATCGGTATCGGCATTAATTCTGATACGGTGATCAGTGGCAATATTGGCTCAACTCGGCGGATGGAATTTACGGCGATCGGTGATGGTGTAAATCTTGGCTCACGGCTTGAGGGCGCGAGTAAACAGTATGGAACTGATGCAATTATTAGCGAATCTACTTACAAATTATGTGGCGATCGCATCTGGGTACGCGAACTCGATCGCATTCAAGTCAAGGGCAAAAATCAACCCGTTAGTGTTTATGAATTGCTCGGCTTAAGCTCTGAGCCGCTCAACGATATTCAATCGCAAATCATTGAACATTATCATTCAGGACGTGAGCATTATCTGTCGCGTAAGTTCAGTAAGGCTGTAGCCGAATTTGCAGAAGTTCTGGAATTGGATAATCATAACAAAGCCGCCAATATCCACATCACTCGTTATCAACATTTCTTGCTCAATCCTCCCAATGATGAATGGGATGGAGTATGGAGAATGACCG
>JAJAZG010000054.1 GCA_026785865.1 Pseudanabaena sp. CAN_BIN31 | reverse complement strand
TATTTACATGATTATGTGCTGGCTAAGCTCTCAACTACTGCTCTTGATCGTTTGTTTTCGGCTTTGGCTGTGGTGGCGATCGCTTAATCCCCTAATTACCGTTACTTCAAAACTCTAAATCTGGCTATATATTCTTCTCCTTGCCGAGAGGCGATCGAGTTATGGGCTAGAGCAATTTCAGAAGTATCAAAAACAGGAGAGAACAAGTCGTGAATTTCTTCTAATGTGGCTCCAAATGGTGGGCCATCGGGACGACTATGAGCAAAAAATATAGCGATCAATTCTCCATTCGGCTTGAGAATCGAACGCACCGTGTTTACATAGTCGGGACGCTGTGAGGGATGGATTGCACAGAAACAAGTATGTTCGATCGCGTAGTCAAAATTGTTTGCAAATTCATTGGCTAATTCAAAAATATCTCTCTGCATAAACTCACTGGTTATGCCCATTGTTTTGCTGAGATTTTGGGCGATCGCGATCGCACTGGGAGCAAAGTCAAAGCTGATTGTCTCGAAACCATACTTGGCAAATAACAGCGCGTCATGTCCTGGACCGCATCCGAGGATTGCGGTTTTGCCTGCGGTTGGTGCATTTACAGATGTTAATAAACTTGTAAATGGCGGCGCTGCCATGCTGAGATTCCATGGGGCATTATTGTCTTGATAGCGTTGTTCCCAATAATTTGCATCGGTTGTTAGCATAGTTTTGATGAGCGTAAATATATTCTGATGGATGACTTATGAAATTATTGTCAGATTGGGGTATTACGGGTGAATGGTGGCGCGGTTTGCGCGGTGAGTATTGGGTGATTGCCCAAGGTGTTTCATTGTTTGGTTTTGTTATTTTACCGACTGCGCGACCTAGTTTTATTGATCTAGAATTAATTGCTTGGCATTATGCTAGTTGGACTTTGACATTAATCTTTGGTGTGTTTGCTGTGATTTTGCTGGGGCGATCGCTTATCGATCTTGGTCAAAATCTGACTCCATTACCGCATCCTAAAGACGATGGGCAGTTAGTTCAGACTGGGATCTATAGTTTGGTAAGACATCCTATATATAGTGGGGTGATTTTTCTGGCTTTGGCTTATGCTAGTTGGCAAGTGAGTTTGGTGCATCTTTTCGGGGCGATCGCATTATTCGTGTTTTTTGATGCGAAAGCGAGAAGGGAAGAAGTTTGGCTGACTGAGAGATTTCCTAATTATGCTAACTATCGCATTTCGGTAAAGAAGTTGATTCCTTGGATTTATTAATTGGCTTTATTCTATATTATCTTTAGTTTTTGCAAAATAAAAATCACTATAAAGCACAAAAGACTATCTTATCTGATTCATTTACTTTAGGATAATAATATTCAGGATTTTCTTTTTTTTCTGTAATACGAATCTACCAATGTTCCATTTGTTTTTTTATATGCACTTACATACTCATACTCACTTTGGTTAGAAATATTTTGATATTCTGTTTCTGAAATTTTTTTGTGAGTTGCGACTGGTTTAACAAATGTCTGTGAAACATTAATCTTCTCTAATTTTTGGTGTAGAAGTTGATTCTGTCGTTGTAGCTCTAATTTTTGAGAATCTAGTTGATATTTCTCATTCTGCAAAAGTTTAATTTCATATTCCTTGTCTGTAGCATATGTTGAAAGATTATCAATTTTCTCTTGCAAGTTAAATTTCTGTTGACTCAAATCAGATAATTGATTCTGTAATTGATTAATCTGATTGTATTGTTTTTGGTTAATCCCATCTGAATTATGAATATCTTTTCGTAAATTGCTAATTAAATTTTTTAGATCATCTACGTTAGTCTGGCTTTTTTGAAATGATCCTGTCAGGTTTTGAATATTCTTTTGCAGTGCAATTATATCTGCATTACGGTTTGAGATATCTCTATGAAGACTAGAAATATTTTCTGTTAGATTTAAGACTTCTCGTATACGCCTATTTAATTCTTTTCTATTCTCTTGTTTATCTAGCAGTAAATTATTGAATTCTTGAGACAAGAGATGGATACGAGAATTCAACTCAGTAACAAGTGATTGATAGTCACTATCAGTTGTATCGTCACTAGAGTCCAAGATTAGCTTTTGTGATAAAACGTTTATTAATTCATCTATCTTATAAGCTAGACGCAGACGAAAGGGACTGATCTTATTAGAAACTTGTGATATTTGAGAAGTTAATTTAATGATTACTTCTGACAGGATAGTTTGTGATGATTTCCTACTTTTTGTGAAATTGACTAGATTAGTTATAATTTTCTCAAGCTGAATATAATCCTTCTCAGCTTGACTAGCTAAAAGAGCATGAGCAGAATTTTGTATCTTTGATAAAACACGATATCTTTGAGGTCTTCGAGGCTCTAATTCTTGTAGAATTTCGCTTCTTTTATACTCTAATGCCTCAATTGCCTTTGCAAGTTTTTCATGATTAGCAGAAGGGTCTGAGCCAAGACGTTCTAAAATCCCCTTATATAACCATGCTTGAGAATCTAGATTATTTAACTTTTTAACTTGTTGTTTTAAGTTGTTAAGTTTTCTAAACTGATTATTACTAACTGATTTGGGAATTACCTCTGTATTTCTTAGTTGTTGTTGTAGGCTATTTACCTTTGCTGGGATAGTACCTTTAAAGCAAGCGAGCATCAATTCCAAAGCTTGACCAAAGGGGAATGAGTAGTCAGCTAGCCAACCAAACAAAAACCAAAAGGCTATAGAACATATCAGAAAAAAAACTACTTTGAGATAATTGAAAATCTTTACAAGAAAATTTTTATTTTGATCTAAATCTGAACTCTGTAGGTTCAGATTTAGATTATCGACGAAAAAATTGTTGAGTCTCTATTTTTTGCTGCCCTATAACTGTTCCTGCATTACTTCCAAAATTAAAGTTCGCACCTGAATCAGTGCTTTGCGAAATATTAAACGTATTTTGTGTTTGATGATACTGGGTTACTAGTCTTTCAAGATCTTCTTGAAACTGATCGTCTTTTCCAGCTTCACATAATATTGCAGCCTCTAAAATTTTGGAGTCAGATCTTTTAATTTGTAGCTTACCTTGAAACCTTTTTATTAGAAAATCTAAAACATTTGCGCCAGCTTTTTCTAAAGCCCCGCCACTAACTTTATCCATGGCATCAAATGCAATTTTGACCGCTTGCAAAGCTAGTATAGATAGTTCCATGTTTTTTGTCGATTTGTCTAATTTTAGATACCTTTTTATTTATAGCATATGAACGTCCAAAAAATGTCTTTTACATGTGGGCGGTGCATCATATTTCTCGAAATTATCTAGCTTTCAACATTTATATATTTCACTATAATGCACGATCACCCCAATAAATATCTTCACAACTCCATCCTCTACCGAATATATAATTTTGTAATTTTCTAGTCGATAGTGATAGAATCCAGATTAATTTTTTTGAGAACTTTAACACAAGGATGCAACTGTCCTTGTCCTAAAATATGTTCTTTTCCGATGAATTCTTCGAGGGTACGTGGACGTAAGCGATCGGCTAGGGGCGCTTCGGCGGCGGTAATTTGCTGGCGATGAGACTCGAATAGGTTCATAGAGGCTAAGGTTTGTAAACCCATTGTGAGTAATTATCTAGCGATCGCTTAGCTAAAGATATCATCCCGTCAAAAATGGGCTGACTGACCTCAACGGGAAACGTTTCTGGTAATAACCGTTCATCAATATTAAACCTTAAAAGCTGTAGCACACGCTGCGCGTGTGCTACAGCTTTTAAGGTTTAATAGCAGGTCAAAGCCCTTTACGGTTTAACAACTCCATTAACTTACGCTTTTTCCCATGCGTAGTTACAAGTTGACTGCGATAGCTTAACCAATCCTTTTCATTCTTCATGGCAAGATAGCCATTACGCATCTGCTCTAGCCATGCGATCGCATCTTCATAAGCCTTAGAATTTCCGCGATCAATGATCTCTTCTGCCAAAACTTTTGATTTGTTGATTACCCATTCAGGCTTAAAGTCAATCACTGCCGCCATTACTCGCACTCCTGTGTAAAGTGGGCAGTAACTACGATCAACGCTCGCGATCGCCTCATTCAACATTCCCTCTTCCAAAAAGATATCTACCTTTGCTTCCGATGGCGTATATTCACTGATATGCGTCAGATGTCTGAGCAAATCTTGCTTGATTAAGAGCCAATCATCCTTAGTCAAATCACGAATTTGATGATAATCAGCAACAGAAGGCTTTATTTTAAAAGCAATCATTCTCGCTTCTAGAAGGATGTCTTGCACACCCAAACGTTCCGCCAACGTTGCCGTCCAATTCGCCAAATCTACAGATCGATATTTTTTTGCGTTTTGCTTTTGGAATTGCAAGCCCTTATAGACAATATGTAGCGCCTCTGCTTCTGCTCCTTGCTTCAACAAATCTTTGGCGATCGCAAAAGCATCATCTTCATTCTGCACATTCTTAGAAGCGGCGATCGCCTCATCAAAATGATCCGTCTGGAGCAGCATACTCACATACAGAGTCAGAAAGTTATAGGCTTTCGCAAAATTGAGATATTCATCAAAGCGCTCTTGGGCTGCCAGAATTCTTAGTCGTAAATATCCCAAGTCATTCGATTCATTACTGGGGATCTCGATCTCTTCTTCTTTAAGATTATCATAACCTTCACCTTGCAAAGCTGCTTGCACATGGGGCGCATCCCATCCCTGTACAAGAGCGGCTAAGCTTAGATTTAAGCCTGTACCTAGTGAATCCTGCGTACCTTCAATTTCTGCAATCCATTTTTGGCGCTCTTCCAGCGTAAAATCTGTCCAAAGACTAGCTTCTGCGATCGCCATATCAAGTCCATAAACTAAATCTGACACATCTCCACAATAATCATTAATTTCTTCCGTGTAGTCGCACAACTCTTCCGCGATCGCATACAACATAACAAAAGTACGAAAACTATCACCAGCCTCCAGAAACTTTTTTGCTTTTCCAATCTCTTCATCGATGATTTCGCTAAACGGATCTCCCTCGTCATCATACTCGTAACCTATACCACGCAACGCATCTCTCAATACAGAACGCATATGACGACGAAAAGGCGATCGGTCAATTTCTGGGTGTATTATTTGAGATTTAGCAACTTGTGACTTGTCGGATTTAGTAGATGATTTTGACTTAGTATCAGTCAAAATCGCCACTTGCAAATCAATCTCATTGATTACATCAGGAAATTCAGAAACCAGATAATGCAACAGCTTTCTAGTTTTCTCTAGATCCAGTTGCGCTAGCATTTGATTGAGACTGGGACGCTCTTCGATATTTTTGTTTTGGTTTACCTGTAGCAGTACCGCCACAATATGCTTACACCAACCACCAAAATCGTAGGGACAAGAACAAATAGCGGAATCCACTTTCTGATTTTTAAATCCAATCGTGACCCGATAGTAATCATTTCCCGCTACTGATGCTTGCAAAAATGGATCGCGCCAAACTAAATCATCTACGGCTTGCGATCGCGCATACTGCTGACCGCGCTCAAAGGATTGAGCGGTTGCATTTTCACGAATTAATGCTTCATCAATTTTTGGTAATGGCATATCTGGACAATCCCTCAACATTGCCCCGATTTTAACATTTAGTTTTGAGACTAACTTCAGCGCTTTGCGACACTTTCAAAAATCTCTCTGAGTTGATCAAAAATTCAACAGGCTGTAACGTTTTTTAATCTGGTCAAAACGTTTTGACCAGATTAAAAAAACACATCTTATACATCTCGCCAAATTTGACATAACCAGTTATGCTTGCTTACGAGAATTGTCATAAACTGCTACCCATGAGTCACGTAATTGCATTTTTTAATCAATCGGGCGGCGTTGGCAAAACAACCGTCACTCAAAACATTGGCTATCAATTGGCCACAAAAGGACATCGTGTACTACTCCTTGACATGGATCCCCAAGCCTCATTGACCACATTTATGGGTTTAGATGTCTCAAAATTAGACAAGACAATCTACGATGCTCTCGTATCTGAAACAGATGAACCTTTGGCAATTCTACATAACTTGCATGATATGGATCTGTCGCCAGCAAATATTATCTTGGCTAATGCTGAACAAGAATTGGTATTAGCTGATCAGCGCGAACTACGATTAAAAATCCCGCTAGCACAGGTGCTAGATAATTATGACTACGTGTTGATTGATTGTCCGCCTAGCCTTGGTATCTTGAGCCAAATTAGTTTAGTTGCGGCTACCGAAATTATTGTGCCAATTCAAACCCAGTTTAAAGCATTGATGGGTACAGATTTTTTATTGAGTACCGTTAAAAAAATACAGCGTAGACTGAATAAAGACTTGAAAATTGCTGGCTTTATTCCGACGATGTTTTCTTCTGCAAATGCCCTTGACCAACGTACCCTTGAAACAATTATCGAACAACTATCACCGATTGCTCAAGTGTTTTCCCCAATCCCGCGCGCTACGGCTCTAGCCGAAGCTTCAGAATATGGCAAACCTTTGGCGACATCTCCTAAGAAAAATTCATCAATCATCGAGATTTTTGAAGAGATTACCATTGCCTTAGAAAAGCTTTAATCAAAATCTAGAATACTTAACTAATGAAACCTCAACCGAATCCCGAAAGGCTTAAATTAAGAAATGTGGTGCTATTTGATGATGCTGACTTAGTAGCAAGTCCTGCTGCTCAAAATGAAATTGCTATTTCTAAGATCGTTTTGCCCAGTCAACAACCACGCCGCTATTTCGATTCTGACAAAATGGCATCGCTAGTTGATTCTGTACGACAGCATGGCATCCTCGAACCAGTTCTTTTGCGATCGCTGGATAATAATACTTACGAACTCGTTGCAGGTGAGCGTAGATATCGGGCAGCTAAAGAAGTTGGGCTTGAGCAAATTCCTGCAATTGTGAGGCAAATAACTCAAGATGAGGCTTGGCAAATTTCCCTGATTGAAAATCTTCAACGCGAGGATATTAACCCTGTTGAGGAGACAGAAGCAATTTTGCAGTTGCTTTCTTTGAAGATAAATCTACCTATTGATGAGGTTACAGCGCAGCTATATCGAATGCGACATATTGCTAGAGGAGAAGTTGGTCAAAACGTTTTGACCAGTTCTGAATATGAGTCTGCAATTGGCTCTGTGTTTGGCTCGCTAGGGTTTAAGTTGGAGTCATTCATTACATCTCGTTTGCCATTGTTAAAATTGCCTTCAGATGTTTTAGAGTTTCTCCGACAAGGACGAATTGAATATACTAAGGCACAGGCGATTGCTAAAGTAAAAGACCAGATCTCTCGTCAGGAATTATTATCTGAGTCGATTGAACATGGATTATCCTTAGTGCAAATTCGAGATCGTATTGCTGCATTACCACAATCACCTAAACAATCTGAAAACTCTCTTAAATCTCAAGTTGATACAACATTTCGTTCTCTAAAGAAATCTAGTATTTGGAAAGATCCTAAAAAGAAAAAACGACTAGAAAAGTTGATGCAGCAAATTGAATCTCTAATTTCTAGTGTTTAGCACGCATACTGTCAAACTCACGTTAAATTAAACACCATCGACAAATTTGCTTCATCAGGAGACTGAGAAGCAGAAGCGATCGCCTCCCAAAGATTTAACTCAAGCTGCTTAACCTGCAAAACTTAACCTCTCAAATCAGGTAATTTCAGGATGACAAGGACAGGGACGCAAAGG
>JAJAZG010000053.1 GCA_026785865.1 Pseudanabaena sp. CAN_BIN31 | reverse complement strand
TTGCAGCCATGGCAGAAATTGAAAAACAGCTTAAGCGTCTACCCGATCTTCAAAAATGGTTTGTTGAGATTTGCGGCAAATCAACCTAAGCTATGGGATCTATTATTTCTTGGTAGTCTCTAAAGTAAGTTTTGAAGCACTATAGTCAGTTTCTTAGCACTACAACCTTAATTTTTCTATAAGAATAAGACTGTTTAAACGTTTAGGACAGATTAAAAGGTATTTCAAGGCTTACAATCAACCGAGATTAATGAAAGCTTTATATAGAACGGGTTCGACGGGGCTCGAACCCGCAACTTCCGCCGTGACAGGGCGGTGCTCTAACCAATTGAACTACGAACCCAATTTTTTGCTTTAAAGATTGCTTACAACGAATTTGTGAGTTCGTTTTTTGCTTTCTTTTATTTAAGCGCTCCTCATTATGTAGATTTAGAAGCCATTTGTCAATACTCTACGCATATTTTTTTGATTTTTTTGATCGGCTATCAAAATGGTAGATTTTTGGGTTGGGCTAATTGTCACATAAAATCATAAAAAAGCTGAAAAAGTCATTGCAATTACACCAGTCCATGATATTCTGTCGCCTATTATTTGCCAGCTAAATTTGTCCGTCAGGATTTAATTGGTCTAGAGGACTCCCATGCATTGCTTTAAGAGCGCAAACATCAAAAGTGCGAATGTTAAAAGTGCAAGAATGGCGATCGCCACAATGCTTTTGACGCAAATAGCCAGTATTGCTTTACCGACAACATGGCAATCGGTCATGCCATCGGCGATCGCTTTACCAGGACAAAGCCCCGATCAAGTGCTGGATTGGATTAGAACTAATCCTGTATTGCGTCCCGAAAGCGGCGAACGTTTATTGGTACGAAAGAGTGATACGCTTGCAAGACGATTTCAGTTTCAGGCCAGTGTGCTGATTCCAGGGTTGGCAGAAGTGCGGGGGGACGCGAATGTAATCCGCAGTGAACAAATCAGATTTTTTGACATCATCAATGGTGTGACCAAATCTCGCCTCGAAGAATCTTTGCGCTCTATTTATGGACCAGAGATTATGCGCGATTATGCCACTGCTAAGATCGTCTATGCCTATCCGACGGCTGACATGTTGCAGCGATCGCAAGCTAAGAATGCTTCACCGATTCTCAGAGCATTACAAGGTGAATTGCGTCAAGGCAAGAAGTACGGCTATTGGGTGGAGTTATTGCAAAATGGTAAGGGTAGCGCTAATTCTGGACAAATCACTGTGTTTGAATTAGAGAGTCTTCCTAAACTGGAACAAGAGTTAAGCAAGCGCTAATCCCCATAAACAAAAAGCCTCGCTAAGCGAGGCTTTTTGTTTATGAAATCGAGTTTTAAGTTTGCAGCGCCGTAGGCGCTAGAAACTTAAAACTTCGGTTTTTGATTAAAGAAACCAGCCGTAGCTGTGTAGACCCTTTCCGAGAAGATTTACGCCTAGGTAGCAAGTCCAGACAACTAATAGCCCCATGCTTGCCAAAATTGCAGGTTTGCGCCCTTGCCAACCTTTGGTAATGCGCGTATGTAAATAAGCTGCAAATACTAACCATGTAATTAAAGACCATGTTTCTTTCGGGTCCCAACTCCAGTAAGAACCCCATGCTTCGTTTGCCCATACACCGCCAGCGATGATCCCAATCGTCAGAAGCGGAAATCCTAGCCCGATCGCTCGATAACTGAGATTGTCCAAGGTTTCGCCAATGGTGAGACGGCGCAAAGATAGCGGCTTAGTTTGAGGAGCGATCGCGGCGGTGATGGTGGCAGTATTGCCTGAACTTAAGACACTACCCATGCTTTCTACAGCAAAAGCAGCGAAAGGAACAGATGCTAATTTTTCGGAATCATCATCGGCAACGCTGCGGAAATTTGTGCCAAAAGAACTGCCTTGTAACACCACATCTTGACCACGAGTGACGATCAAAAAGGCGATCGCTAAAATGCTACCCGTCATCAAAGCAGCGTAGCTAAGCAACATGACGCTAACATGCATCATCAACCAATTAGACTTCAGGGCAGGCACAAGTGGCTCTGATAATTGCATTCCCGAAGGAAGGGCGATCGCCGCAAAAGCAGTGATCCCCATTGCGAGGGGAGAAGTAAAAGCGCCAACTAGACGCTTAGCGGTGTCATTGGCGCTTTTGTTGCCAATGCGATTAACCACGATGTGCATGGCGGTGATGCCCCACGCTAAGAAAAACAGAGATTCGTAAAGATTGCTCAGTGGGAAATAGCCTGCATCCAGCCAACGCGCTCCCAATAATGTGGCAATACAGAGATTAGCGATCGCCATGCCTGCATTACCAAGCGATCGCAGATATGGCAAGTTTGGGAAAGCGACATGCACCCAAAAAATGAGCATGGTCGCAAAGAGAATGGCAAATGATGAGTTATCCAGCAGATTTTGAAGCGCGATGAGTTGCATTCAGGCAATTCTCCAGCAGTTTTGAAAAGATTTTATGATTTAATTTTTAAAATTGCATATCTAAATGCATTTTTATTGTATCGCAACCCAAAAACCAAAAAAGCAAGTTGCAGCGCATCGCGATGCAACTTGCTTTTTCGCGTGGCGACAGAATATATAATTTTGCTTATGACATTAAATTACCGATCGCTGCCTGAACAATTGCCCAACCCCGATGCACTTGGTGCGATCGTTGCACTACATGGCTGGGGTTCAAACTGTGATGATTTGATCTCGCTTACGCCACTTGTGGGACTCCGTAATTATCAGTGGATTTGTCCTGAAGCTCCCTTCGATCATCCGATGCCCAATGGCAAGATGTGGTATGACCTGCAAAGCCTTGATACTGAAGGTTTAGCCAAAAGCTGCGAACTGCTCAGTCAATTTCTTGAAGATTTACCTGCAATGACAGGGATTCCTTTGGAGAAAACATTTTTGTTGGGTTTTTCGCAAGGTGGGGCGATGACCTTAGATGTGGGTTTGGTATTTCCTTTAGCGGGATTGATTTCCCTGAGTGGATATTTGCATATTACTGAAGAAGAATTAAAAGAACTTGATGGGAAGTCATTTCCGCCAATTTTAATTGCTCATGGTACGCAAGATGACGTTGTGCCTATTGGTGTAGCTCGTAATACGCGAGAAATGTTTGGGCGTTTGGGTGTGGCGGTAGAATATGAAGAATATGAAATGTCCCATGAGATTCGTCCTGAAACCTGCGATCGCATCCAAGCATTTGTCTTGGAACATTCAAGCTAATAAAAACAAAAAGAGACCCTTAAAGCCTCAATAGGCTTTAAGGGGTACAGATAATTTTTTAAAAGTGCTGCGAAGCGGCACTTTTAAAAAATTATCTGTATTTTTATGACAGCGCAAAGCGATGTAGTGTCTCTTTTTGTTTTTATTTGTTTAAAAGACTAGTCAATTTTTAATATGACGGTGTATTGTTAAGATCAAAATATGCGCTTATATATTAGGAGATATTGTATGAATCTTTCAGATACTCAAGTTTTCACGGCATTGGTAGTTGCACTATTCCCAGCAGTATTAGCAGCTTTGTTAGGTTCTGCTCTTTCTAATTCTTAGTCCAGCCTAATGTATCTTTCTTTTACAGCCTAGAGGTTGCTAATGGTTGCCAAACGAGACTTATCTCCACGTTTTTCTCCGCAAGTACCAAAACAAACCCCGCGATCGCGGGGTGAGTACGGACGTAGTGATGTCGTGAGTATGCATTCGCGCGGCAACCCTTCGCCAGCCCTCAATGGTGCAAATACTTACAGTGAGGCGGTTGCTCACAATATTCAGCGTAAAAAAGAGCAGTTTTGTAAATCTAAGGCAACTGAGTCAATTATCGTTATTGCGGTCAATGTTGCTTTGTCTTTGGCAGCGATCGCCGCGATCGCCAAATTACTGCCCTATCAATCATCCCAAAAAGATCGGCTTGATGAGCTTACAACAGAGGTAAACTCAGTCGATCAACGTGTAAATGGGATGCGTGAAAAGTTGCCTCAAACCCTAAACACTGGCAAGTCTCAAGAAATGTTGTTAAGAAAACAAGGCTGGATCAAAAATAATCAAATGACGATTAAGCTACTCGATCCATCTGAAGTTGCCACTCCCAATAATGATGGCATTATGCCAACCACCACCACTGCTCAAAAGTCTAATAATCGCTAATAAGAATAAAAAAATAACTTACTTAAGCTTTGATTCTCAAAATATTCTTATATATCACTATCAATCTATTAGCTATTTCGCTCCAAGTGTAATTCTTAGAGACATATTGTGCAGCGCGATCGCCTATTTGGCTGGCAATTTGGGGATGCTCAAGAAAGTCTTGAATTGCTGTAGCGATCGCCTCAATTTCCAAGTCCACAACCCATCCTAAATCTTGTTCTTTGACCAGATCGGACAGACCTACACCAGTCGTGAGTAGTGCAGGTGTCCCTGACGCTAAAGCCTCCAAAACTGCAATGCCAAAATTTTCAGAATGTGAAGTCAAGGCATATAAATCAGCGCCCTGTAAGCAAATATTTTTCTTCTCTCCCGCAATGAAACCCAATTTATAAGTACGATCAGCTAAATAATTTTCTTGTAATAATCTTTCTACTTCAGCCTCATATTCTGCTGAGCCACTACCAGCTAAAACAAATGCAAAATTGTGATGACCTGTACAATCACGTAACTTGCCTAAAGCAGGAATCAAGTAATCGAGTCCTTTTTTGAGATGAAGTCTGGACAAAAATAGGATAACTGGAGTTTCTGTTGGAAGGTTTAACATTTGATGAAGTTGCTCACGAGCATTCGCGATCGCGGCAGGCAAAGCCAGTCCATAGGGTAAAATCAAACTTGATAAATTCCAGCCTAATAGTTCTAATTCTTGTTGTTCTTGAGTAGAGCTTAGATGTAAAAATTGAGATGCTTGCAAGTTAGCTTTTTCAAATAATCTGAGATAGATTTCTTTTTTGAGCGGCTTCTGCTCTAATGACCATTCGCAGAGCATTCCACAAGGGGTATTGATGTACGGAATTTTCTTAATACGGGCGATCGCCATCGCGATTGTCGGAGCATAGGAAAAAATTGTATGTACATGAACTAGGTCGTATTCAGAGATATGTCTCCAGAGCCAAGTTGTTAGCGATCGCGAAAAAGAAAACTCGCGCACCGCATGTATATTTGGTGAAAATCTAGGAAAGAAACGAATCGGTACGTTTTTATATTCTACAAATTGATTGGTAACTTGATATAGAGGCACATCTAACAAATTTTTGCCGTTGTCGTTAGTTGTGACTATTTCTGCATCTATACCTTGCGATCGTAGTGCAGACACCATTTCGAGAATAGATTGGCTTGGCCCCCCGCGCACCGAAGCTACGGAAGGAATGATATGGAGCACTTTCATTTAAAAACCATCTAAAAAGTTTGATAGATAACTGGATATAGTTTTTTGAAAGCTCTCAAACCCAAAAGTAGCAATTACTTCTTGCCTTAATATATCAGGCTGATAGATCACTTTATTTTCGTGATCTTCCGATAAAATTTTGATCGTTGCCTCAGCTATTTCTTGTGGACTATCAGGATTAACTAGTACACCTAGTTTTCCGTTACACAGAGCGTCAACTGATCCATCAAGATTACCAGCTAGAACTGGTTTACCGCAAGCTAATGCTTCTAAATAAACTATGCCAAATCCTTCTCCTTTGCTAGGCATGGCAAATAAATCGCAGAGATTATAGTGATCGCACAGATGCTCGTCAGCAATAAATCCTGCTAAGGTAACGCAATTTTGTAAGCCTTTTTGTTGGATGATTTGCTCGATCCGATCGCGATCGCTACCTTTCCCAACAATGATGTAATGGATATCGGGAATTGTTTGGCGAATAATTGGCATTGCATCTAATAAGCGATCGTAGCCCTTATATTGCTCCGACGCGATTAGACGAGAAACAGTTAAGATAATTTTTTGTTTAGGTTGTAGTCCATATTTTTCTAATAGATGCTGCGGCTTTGGTGCGATTTCCCAAGCATTCGCATCAAAGGTATTATGTAAAATGCCTAGTTTATCAAGTGACAAACTTTGCTCTTGGCATAGGCGATCGCGTGTGAAATGACTAACAGCAAGGATTAGATCAGCCGCATATAGTGACTTTTTTAGAAGTGGATTTTGAATATCCCATGCGTCAACTCCGTGGGCGATCGCGATATATCTAGTGCCAATTAGTTTTTTGAGGATTAAGGCGATCGGTGAAAAATTTAGGTGCATCGAGATTACCAAGTCTGGCTTTTGCGCGATCGCAGCACTAATTAGTTTCAGCGAAAATAATAGAGTTCTCAAAGGCGATTTAATTTTGCCTGTGCTGTAAGTTTGAGTATTAAAAAGGCGATCGCGATTTTGAGCAATCATCTCATCTGTATCATTTTTTAGAAATATTGTTAAATTAGCTTCGGGATAGATAGCTTGTATAGCTTCCAAAAAGAAAGCTGAGAAAACCTGAATCCCCCCCTTAAGGGCAAAAAGTTCGGGCATCCATAAATGAATATTGAGCGATTTAGTGGTTTTATGAGACTTTTCTAACATTCTCTAAATATAGCAAATAAAATCTAAACAAAATAAAAAAGCCCCGCTCTTCCGAGAGGGGCTTTTTTGTTTATTCAAGAATCAATCGTCAAGATTAACCGTTGATAGCAGGAGCCGCCATTGCGACAGGTGCTACATCAACAGCAGCCAAGTCGAGAGGGAAGTTGTGAGCGTTGCGCTCGTGCATTACTTCCATACCCAAGTTAGCGCGGTTGATTACGTCTGCCCAGCTAGGTACTACACGTCCTTGGCTGTCAGAGATAGATTGGTTGAAGTTGAAGCCGTTCAAGTTGAAAGCCATTGTGCTTACGCCC
>JAJAZG010000052.1 GCA_026785865.1 Pseudanabaena sp. CAN_BIN31 | reverse complement strand
CTGTACCCTCGTCGAAATAACGGATTCAAACTTAATTGCACGACACTGCTTGTCTTGTGATTACTACACAGTGCACCCAACAAGTCCATGCTGCTGTCTGCTAAATTCTTGGATTGGTTGTACAACTCTCCACGGAATTTTTGGAATTCTGACTCTGTGACAATTATTGGCATAATGAATTGGGGGATGATAATCTGTTTTCGCTTGAAACTGTCATTATCCCTTTTTGCTTAATTCCTATCTTTTTTTAGCTTCAATCTTGTCCAAAGTCCAAAACATATAAAAATCTATGTTAAGCCTGAACGTGAGAATAATCGCGAATTGGTAATGAGAGAAAAATGGTGGAGATATAAGCGCACAAATGAAGGAGTGCGAAAAGCGATTGCCACTCTCTCTTTATTTTGCTGTTCCTAGAGTTTCCAAATGGGCTATTTTTATTCCTTTCCCTTTGAATTGGCTTGCTGGAGATAAATCAGTTGTTGTTGCCTCCGATGATCTCTATCTGCTTGGTGTGCTTACATCTAAAGTGCATCGAACTTGGATGAACGCGCAAAAGTCAACGTTAGGTTTAACAATTGCTTACACTCACAATACTTGTTTTGAAACCTTCCCATTCCCACAACTCAACCCCAACACCAAAAACAAGGGGCTTAAGCCCCTTGCCCTCCCCCAACAGATCCGCGTCACCATGCAAGAACTCCATCAATATCGCAGTCAACAAATGGAAACCAAACAATGGGGCATCACCAAACTCTATAACGAATACTTCCACGAACCCGCCAGCCAACTCCATAAACTCCATGCCAAACTCGACAAACTCGTAATGGAAGCCTACGGCTTTAGCGAAAATGACGACCTGCTCAGCAAACTCCTAGAGCTAAATCTCCAACTCGCAGAACGAGAAAAACAAGGCTTATCCATCATTGGCGCAAAAAATTAATATTTGGTCGTGGGATTAGTCATAAAAATCACCCATGTTAAACTGTTATAAATGACATTTAAGAAGACTGGAGGCAAGAAATGACAACCAAAGAAAAAATGATTGAAGAGATTAGCCAAGCCTCTGAAGAATCTTTAATTCAACTAATGAACCTTTGGCAACAAGTCAAAAAAGTCCCTAAATCTAAACGTAGTTTTATGCGTTTCGCAGGATCAGCGAAAACAGAGAGTCAAATATTACAACAAGTTGAAAAAGATATCGAAGTCAATCGCGAACTAGATTTACATCGCTCCTTACCATAATGCAAAAAGTTTTATTAGATTCCAACATTATTTCCTACTTCTTACGAGGTGAACCATCCGTAATTACAGAACTAGAAAAATATCAAGAATCTTTCGAGCAAATAACATTCTCAATACTCACCTACTATGAAATTGTCAGTGGTCTGAAACATCGAGACAGCAAAAAAATTCTGACCATTTTTAAAGAACTTGCATCTGAAAGTGAGATTCTTGCCTTTGATCAAGACACTGCAAGCATTTCAAGTAATATTTATTGCGACCTTAGACAGCGTGGCTTGCTTGTGCCACCTACTGATATTTTCATTGGAGCTACAGCCCTACAGCACGATCTAAATCTTGTCACCGCCAATATTAAACATTTCCGAATAATGAAAAATCTAAAATATCTAAACTGGATGACATCAAGCTATTGAAACCACTAGCCAACTACATAAACTCCTAGAACTAAATCTTGAACTTTCAGAACGTGAAAAATAAGGCTTAACTGCGATCGGTGCGTGAGGTATCTAAATTAGCTCACTCCAATCGAAAGATACATCAGGAAAAGCAATCATCGATAAAATATCATTCTGTTCATAACGTTGCATCCGTTTATATCCTGATGCTGACGGTTGAGAATAACCCTCGATCGCTTTTTTATTGACATCAAATAACCACATTTCAGGAATCCCAGCCGCCGCATAAAGTGGTGCTTTGACTTCGCGATCGTAGGCGATCGTGCTGTCTGCAACTTCAATAATCAACAGAATATCTAAAGGCGTTGGTAATCCCTCTTCATAAAAATCATCACGCGGTTTTAGAATTGCCAGATCGGGCTGTGGCTCAGATTTATCGTCTAAACGGATTGAGTTTTGGACTGACAATACAATTTGGTCGCCTAGTTTTCGCGTAAGTACTGTGACTAAACGGTTTACACAAGCTGCGTGTTTTCTGCCAATCGGGGACATTTGTTTGATTTCTCCATTGATTAATTCGAGGCGATCGCCCTCTGAAAAAACACCAGCTTCATGCATAAGATGAAATTGCTGCGTGGTGAATTGATGTACGTTATGATTATGAATTTTAGATGTAAATAGTTGGGTTGTCATAATAATTTAATGTTTTGCTTCGCGCATAGCCAGAAATTCGCGAATTTGCCGATCGCTTGGCTGACTTGCGATCGCACCCATAGCTAGGGTAGACAATGCACCTGCGGCACAAGCGTAGGCCATGACCTCATTGGCAGACTTAGGATCGAGCAAATTGGCGATCGGGCGGTGATAAATTTTATGAATGAATGCTGCTAAAAAAGCATCTCCCGCACCAGTGGTATCGATGGAATGCACTGGAAACACTGGATGTTTGCTCTGCTTTTCGCCTAGATAATAGCGACAATCTTGATCGCCATTGGTGATCAAAATTCCTTCAAGATGGCTATAGGCTTGAGCGATCGCGGCGGGACTAGTTAACCGAAATAATAATTTCGCTTCATCTTCGGTCATTTTTAGGAAATCAGTGTATTTCAGCAAAACTGGCAACAGTTTCATCACTTGCTCAGGATTTTGCCAAAACATTGATCGCCAATTAACATCAACTACAACTTTTACAAAATACTGCTCGGCCAGCTTCAGCGCCCGACCGATCGCTCTAGATGTTTGAGGATTAGACAAACTCAGTGTGCCTAACACCAAAAACTTGGCTTCAGCAAATAAATGCTCTGGCAAATGTTCGGCAGACATCACGGTGTCAGCAAACACAGTTTGAGGATCACCATTAAAGCGATCAAAACTGCGATCGCCTTGGTCGTTACGAATTACATAAACTTCGCGAGTAGTCGATTCAGGATGCACTTGCACGCCCGAAGTTTCTACACCTGCTGTACCCAACTGCTTGAGCAAATCGGTTCCTGCGTCATCTTGACCAACGCAGCTAATTAAGCTTACGGGCGTTCCCAGTTTTGCTAAACCGCAGGCTACATTGGCAAGAGCGCCACCAAAACATGGTTTCCAAGAGCTAACTTGCTCATAGGGGACACCAATATCTTCAGCTATTTGATCGATTAAGACTTCGCCAAGGCAAATTACACGCGACATAGGCGGACTTTATGACGACAATTTGGACTTTCGCGATTCAATGATACCAATTGCCGAATCCACTTTGTCAGGAAATACCACAACTAAGCTACTTTGAGTGGCGCTATCCAAGGCGGCGGTCAAAGCTTCTTCTTCGTCAAGAATTGTCATACAGGGGATATTTGCATCAATTTCAGTAATGCCCTGACGTAAAAGATCGGCAACCACACGCGGGGCGCGTCCGCGTAAATCTTTATCTTCCTTAATAAAGATTCGTTTAAACATTTTGGCAGCTAACTGTCCTAGTTCAAGGATATCCTCATCGCGCCGATCGCCAGGTGCGCCAATCACGCCGACTGCTTCGCCTTCCCATTTTTGAATAAATTCCGCGATCGCCTGAAATCCCGCAGGATTATGAGCATAATCAACCAGTGCATGATATCGGCCTAAGTCAAACAAATTCATCCGACCAGGAGTCTGCTCACTCGAAGCAACAAACGTGGCTAAACCTTGACGAATTTGCGCGATCGTTACATCTTGAGCAAAAGCGGCTAAACTTGCGGCAAGCGCATTTTGAATCATGAAAGCAGCGCGACCACCGAGGGTCAAAGGCACATTCACCGAGTCTTCAATCCGCACTTTCCAGTCACTTTTCAAAATTGTTAAAAATCCGCCTTCATAGACTGCGGCAAGTCCACCTTCGGCAATATGTGACTTAATCAAAGGATTATCAGAATTCATACTGAAGTAAGCAACCTTTGACTTCACCTCTTTTGCCATCGCCACAACCAATGGATCATCAGCATTTAGTACGGTATAGCCGCTTGGTAAAGTAGTTTTAACAACCGTACTCTTGAGTCGCGCCAAATCTTCAATCGTGTCAATATCGCCAATGCCAAGGTGATCGGCGGCTACGTTGATCACCACACCGACATCGCAACCATCAAAGCCTAAGCCCGATCGCAAAATGCCACCTCTTGCGGTTTCTAGGATCGCCACTTCAACGGTGGGATCGCGGAGAATTACTTGGGCGCTGTAGGGGCCAGTCGTGTCGCCTTTTTCGACTAGACATTCACCGATATAAATGCCATCGGTAGTAGTGTAGCCAACCCGTTTTCCAGTTTGTTTAAAAATATGGGCGATTAGTCGGGTCGTGGTCGTTTTGCCATTTGTGCCTGTGACTGCCACGATTGGGACGCGACATGGCGAACCTTCAGGAAATAGCATATCAATCACGGGAGCCGCCACATTGCGGGGTGTGCCGATGCTGGGAGCCGTATGCATTCTGAACCCAGGCGCAGCATTCACCTCAACGATCGCGCCATCAGTTAGGCGGACAGGTATAGAAATATCTTCAGTAACCATATCGATCCCCGCGATATCTAAGCCGATAATTCGCGCCACTCGTTCGGCTAGCCAGATATTTTCGGGATGAATCTCATCGGTGCGATCAACCGATACGCCGCCAGTACTGAGGTTGGCGGTTGCTTTGAGATAGCAAATTTGATCTTTAGGAGGGATAGATTCCATCGTCAAGCCTTGTCTTGACAGAATATCGATGCTAGTGCGATCGATTTCAATACGGGTCAAAACGTTATCATGACCATCGCCACGGCGCGGATCTTGGTTAGTAATTTCGATTAATTGGGAGATTGTGGAAACGCCATCGCCTGTGATATTGGCAGGAACGCGCTCAGCAACGGCGACAAATTTGCCATTGATGACGAGGATGCGGTGATCGCGTCCTGTATGAAATCGCTCGATAATTACTTCTTCGGATACTTCTTGCGCCATGTCAAAAGCTACGATCGCCTCTTTGAGCGTCAGAACATCAATGGTGATGCCACGTCCGTGGTTGCCGCTTAAGGGCTTAATTACAATCGGAAAGCCGCCAACATCGGCGATCGCTTCTTCTAAATATTTAGGCGATCGGATCGTTGTCCCCCTCGGTACTGGCACACCTGAAGCGCGTAAAATACTTTTTGTCCCTTCCTTATCACAGGCTAGCTCTACCGCTAAAATCCCCGTCCTATTCGATAAAGTCGCCTGAATGCGGTTTTGATGCACCCCATAACCAAGTTGAATCATGGCTCGAGTACCAATTTCTAACCAAGGAATATTTCTTGCCTTAGCTTCGGCAACAATTGAATCGGTACTTGGCCCCAACTGACCATCAAGGCGAATATCTCTTAAGTCTTTGAGATCCTCTTGCAATTCTTGGGTTGCATAGGTTCCTGTCTCTAAGAGACTGGTGCAAATCCTTACCGCCGCCCGCGCCGCATATCTTCCTGCACCTTCAGTCTGATATTCAAATACCACTTGATAGATATTATTTTCGACAGTGGGTTTGACTGCTCCGAAGTCAACCTTCATGCCGACATAGCCTTGCAGAGCGATCGCAATATCTTTAACTATTTCAGCCAAAAATTCTGCATCACTTATATCTGGACGCTGAGCAATGTCTTTCCCCGCCAGACTTGGCAGTACTTTGCATAAGTTTTGGAAAAAGCTAGTGCGTTGCACATAAAAATTCTCCAAATCTAATCTCACAACTACAAGCTGTTGTCGTTGAATACTCCAATAGTTTGAACCACGTAATGTTTGGATTTTGAGAATTTTCATAGTCAAGCGTCTTTAAAGGTGCATCAAATGCGTAAATTTCCAGTATCTAATCCTAGCTATCTTTGGGATCTTCGTTTTGTATAAATTAAATCAAAATCAGATCGTCAACCCTAAAGTAGTTCATCGGTATGTTGATGCTGTTGTGGCAAATTATCAATTCGACCAGGAATTGGCTTCTGGGTGGGTTGTAAACCTGATAACATGCGCGAAAGTTGCAGACCATCAAGTACGGTCTTCGTCTCGCGGATTTTGTGCCACACCGATCGCGCCATCAGCAACGAATGTCCTTGACGCTGGGCATGAATTGATTCTAAATAATCTTCGCGTTCGGGTTGGTAATCTGCTGAAGATAATTGGAGACTCGCCCCCTCAGGCGATTGCTTGGTGACAATTTGAGCAATTTGCGAAGTTAGTTCAGGATAGAGCCATGTGTAAGCTGGATGCACAGTAAGTTGGCAATGGTGAACCAACTTTGGAGCGGACTGACTAATGTTTGGTCGTTGTAACAGCAGATAAAAGTAGCCGATCGCCGCTTTGCGTTGTGGCTCATAGACATAGCCCGAAACATCTTGTAAATGGTTAATTAGCAATGAACCATGACTAACGAGTTTATCGATCGCCTTAGCTCGAAAATCATCAACATTGAGATCGTAAACTTGGCGAATATGTGGCGGCATCGCGGCGGTATCGAGTTGATAAAGCAAGCTCGAATCAGCATTACTGACAGGCATCAAATTTGGCAGATCGGGAGAATGCTGTGCAAGCTCGTGCAATTTTTCAGCCCCAATTTCCCAATCGGTGAATTGCGCGAGGGGTTGAAACCCGTTCTGACGATACAGGGCGATCGTATCTTTCTGGTTAATATCAACCTGCAATACCCATGTCCGCGCTTCTAGGCAGGACTCTAAGCAATAACGAATCAGTTGTGTGCCGACATTGTGCTGACCATTCTGAGCTTCGGGTAAAACTACAACGCGATCAATCTGCCAAGTGCTGCTGTTGTTATTAAATGGCGAAACCCGAATAAAGCCTTGGATGATGCCATTGCATTCAGAAACATAGGCACGGACATAGGGCTTGAGAAGGGTTTGCACGGGCGCAGGTAACCAACTTGCCAGTTGATGCAAACTGACTTTTTGGCGAGTTCGGCAACCACTAAGATCGCTGACCGCAATTTGTTCGAGATCGTTGGGCGATGCAAATCGCTGAATAAACTCTAAGTCACGATGTTGTAGAGGACGGATCGTGTTACCAATCGCTGGAAAAGGTTGCATAGCTGCTCATACCAGAAAGGAAATTGATGAAACTTAGGAATGATCGGAGCGATCTAAAATATTAAAATTTAGTTTAGAGAAAATGCTTTAAAAATCAAAACAAACTGCTCGATCTTGTTGACTATAGATCTTAATACATATTCATTGCGATCGCCCAAAGACTAAAGGCGGCGCAACGCGCCGCCTTTAGTTAAGAAGAGCAAGAAAAAGTGCGATGTTGCAAAGATGGCATCTGACGGCGAATTTGGTCGATGCGTGAGGGTTGGATTTCGGCGATCGCCACACCAATGCGATCGCCTGCATCTGCCATCACAATTCCCCAAGGATCAACGATCATCGCGTGACCATGAGACTGACGGCGCGGCGTATGCATTCCTACCTGAGCAGGCGCGATCACATAGCTAGTATTTTCGATCGCTCTGGCTTGCAATAAAACTTGCCAATGATCTTTGCCAGTAAAAGCAGTAAAGGCGGCAGGAACAAATAGCACATTTGCACCAAGTTGGGACAGATGACGATAAAGCTCTGGAAACCGCACGTCGTAACAAACTGATAGCCCCAAGTTGCCATATTTCTCAGAAGCATATACAGGTGGTAACTCAGTACCCGCCAGCACCGTTGCCGACTCCTGATAAGTATTGCCATCGGGAAGATTGACATCAAATAGATGCATCTTGCGATAACGCGCTAGCTCTTCACCTTCACTCCCAATCAACAGCGCCGTGTTATACATCTTGCCCAAAGAGCCATTATGACTATCCGCAACACATTCAGGGAACCCGCCACCGAGTAACAAAATTTGATAGCGTTGGGCGATCGTAGTTAGAAATTTTTCACTTTTCTCGGCAATTTCTTGAGAAAGCCTTGCCTTTTCAGTCTCATCGCCCAAAAACGAGAAGTTTTCAGGTAAACAAACTAATTCTGCACCTCGATTCACTGCTAGTTGGATCAGATCTTCTGCTTGAGCCAGATTTTTGTCTACATCAGACACACTGGTCATTTGTACGGCAGCCGCCAAATATGACTTCATTTCGATCCTTAAAACTTTCCCACATTAAATTCAGTTGTGCTATGAAGCACTCAATCTAGATTACCGTGCGATCGCGCGATAAAAAACTAGAAAACAAAAAATGGCGCAATGCGCCGTTTTTTATTCATGGTCGAAATCGTATAGCGATCGCACAAAACCCAAAATGTGAAAGGCGGCGCGGCGCGCCGCCTTTCACATTTTGGGTTTTGTTCGATCGCGATACGATTTGGACCATGAATAAAAAACGGCGCATTGCGCCATT
>JAJAZG010000051.1 GCA_026785865.1 Pseudanabaena sp. CAN_BIN31 | reverse complement strand
TGCTAGTTGTGAAAAAGATCGGGCTGTGCGCGATGCGGCTCTTGATGCAATCAAGGCTGAGCTTCTAGTTGCGATCGCGGCTTTACCCGACACAGATCCTGTGAAACTGGTTGCTGACAAAAAAGTGATTAGCGCCACTTACAAGGAACTCACCAAAAAGCTGATGCGCTTGCAAGTAATCGAGCAAAGTGTGCGAATTGACGGACGCAAGCTCGATGAAGTTCGCCCCATCTGGACAGAAGTGGGTGTAATTCCTCGCGTTCATGGTAGTGGTTTATTTAATCGCGGTTTGACCCAAGTATTGACGATCGCAACTCTTGGCACACCTGGTGATGCACAGGAAATGGACGATCTGCATCCTGACGCGAAAAAGCGTTATATGCATCACTACAACTTCCCGCCTTACTCAGTTGGTGAAGCGAGACCAATGCGATCGGCTGGTCGTCGCGAAATTGGTCACGGTGCATTGGCAGAACGTGCGCTTCTGCCCGTATTACCATCCAAAGCCGAATTCCCCTATGTGTTGCGCCTAGTGTCGGAAGTTTTATCTTCTAATGGCTCCACATCGATGGGTTCAGTCTGTGGCTCGACCCTCGCGTTGATGGATGCAGGTGTACCGATCTCTAAACCCGTAAGCGGCGTAGCGATGGGCTTGATCAAGGAAGGCGATGAAGTTCGCATTCTTACGGATATTCAAGGTATTGAAGATTTCCTTGGCGACATGGACTTCAAAGTTGCAGGTACTGACAAAGGTATCACCGCGCTGCAAATGGACATGAAGATCACCAGCATC
Source organism: Pseudanabaena sp. CAN_BIN31 (assembly GCA_026785865.1). Lineage (GTDB taxonomy): Bacteria > Cyanobacteriota > Cyanobacteriia > Pseudanabaenales > Pseudanabaenaceae > Pseudanabaena. The sequence goes on along the minus strand of JAJAZG010000051.1, from coordinate 9,799 downwards.
TCTATGGAAACAGTGCGATCGGCGGTCATGCAAGCGAAAACTGGACGCGCTCACATCATGGGCGAAATGTTGAAGTTGTTGGCTGCACCAAGACCTGAGCTTTCGCCCTATGCACCACGCTTGCTGACGATTCGCATCGATCCTGAGCAAATCGGCATGATCATTGGACCTGGTGGTAAAAACATCAAGGGCATCACCGAGGAAACTGGAGCCAAGATCGACATCGAAGATGATGGCACGGTGATGATTTCTTCGATGAGTGGTGAAGGTGCGCTCAAAGCTAGACGCATTATCGAAAACATGACTCGTCGTGTCGGTTCGGGTGATGTTTATCTTGGTCATGTCACTCGCATTATTCCGATTGGCGCATTTGTCGAGTTCCTCCCCGGTAAGGAAGGAATGGTACATATTTCGCAATTGGCTGAAGGTCGTGTGGGCAAGGTCGAAGATGAAGTTGCCGTTGGCGATGAAGTCTTGATTAAAATCCGTGAAGTTGACAATCGCGGACGCTTTAACTTGACTCGTTTGGGTATCCATCCTGATGAAGCCGCCGCCGCTCGTGTTGCCGCAGCAGCATTGGCTGAATAAAACAAAGAGAGTTTTGAACTCTTGACAAACCAAAAAAGTGGCGTAAATCGCCACTTTTTTGGTTTGCGACTGAATCTAAAAATGCTTATTTTTAATACATATAGTCTACAATTTTCTACTGTAGTTAAGAAAATCAAAAAGTAAATGATTGAAAAAAAACTGGTTGTAGACTTATTTTGTGGTTGTGGAGGGTTATCTTTTGGTTTCCTTAATGCAGGTTATGACATAGTTTTGGGTATTGACCATGATATTAATTCTCTAGAAACTTTTAAAAAAAATCATAAGAGTTCACAAGTAATCTGTGGTGATATTATGCAAATTGATACATCTGAAATCGAAAAGCACACAAATAACATGAATGTAGATGTTCTTATTGGTGGTCCACCGTGTCAAGGAGTATCTTTGTCTGGGCATCGATTAAAAGAAGATCCTAGAAATGAATTATTTTCATCTTATTTAAAGATTGTTTCGCAATTAAAGCCTAGTGCCTTTGTTATGGAAAATGTTCCTGGACTAATAGGATTATTTAACGGAGAACTTAAAGATTTTTTACTCAAAGAATTTCAAAAAATTGGATATGCAGTTTCTTATAAAATAATGAATGCGGCGGAATATGGTGTACCTCAATCAAGAAAAAGAGTGTTTTTCGTAGGTCTTTTAAATGGGAAAAAATTTGAATTTCCACAGCCGCTTATATCTGAAACTATTACGTCCTTTGATGCATTGTCTGACTTGCCTGAAAAAAATCTTGAAGATGGGAGTCCATATTTTTATCCTGCTTCAAAGAAATATCAAGAATTGATGCGTAAAGAATCAAATGGGATTTATAATCATCAAATTACAAACCACTCTGAAAAAACTACAAGTATAATTTCTCTTGTTCCTGATGGTGGTAACTATAAGAATTTACCATTAGATTTAAGGCAAACGCGCAAAGTAAATATTGCTTGGACTCGTTTGAATAGTCAAAAGCCAAGTTTTACTATTGATACTGGACACAGACATCATTTTCATTATGTATATGATAGAATTCCAACCGTTCGAGAGAGTGCAAGAATTCAATCTTTCCCTGATTCGTTTATTTTTGTTGGTAATAAGACTAGCCAATATAGACAAGTCGGAAATGCAGTCCCACCACTTTTAGCTGAAGTGATCGCTAAAAAACTTTTGGAGTATATTTAAATATGAATGACTATGTAACACCTAATGAACATCGGCTAGATTTACATTTTCCCCGTTCGAGATTCAATACAGAGTTGGAAGATACATTAATGCTCTTGGCAAGCAAAATGGTTCAACTGGGAACAACTCCTGAAGTTAAATTTAAGAAAGAAATAAATGCCTATTTAAAACAATTGAATGGCAATAAACTGGCGAATAAAACTATTGATAATCATAGAACCGAAATGACAAGTCTTTTTGGTCTTGTGAAAACTAAAAATAATGAAGTCATAATTGGCAATAGAACATTATTACTTGTGCAGACTCAGGATATTCCTAGATTTTTTAAGTCGGTTTGCAATAAATTTCAATATCCAAATGGAATAAATAAAATTCAGTTTATTGAACAGTATGTCGCTAGTGGGATCTATTTTAAACCTGCCCAATATTTAATAAATTTACTCCGAGTCGGTAATCAAAGAAGTAACGGCAAGTCATTTGCGGTTACGGCTAAAGAAATTGCTCATCTAGTTTTTAATGACAAGCAAGTAACTGTTGGACAGGAACCTCCTGAGATAAGAATAAATCTATTTCTTGAGTTGCGTAATCAAAGTATTCTATGTGATGGAACTGGAGATGTTATCCGTTATGCAAGAGATTTCTTGAACTTTATGGTAGCAGCAAACTTGCTTGTCGAGTTTGATAAGCGATATTTTCTTAATAGCCATGAGAAAGAAGCATTAGACTTTATTTCAAATGACAGTACTTTTTTTCACGAATTTGATATAGCTAAACAAGGTAATGTTGTAGAGCGTGTCGAAATAAAAGATGCATGTACAAATTGGGAAGATTACTATGCTGATGCTGATTTTCTTGAAGAAAAGGCTTTAAAAACTACCTTGTCATCTTTCTCACGAACGATCGTCGAAATTACGAGTGAAAACAATGAAATTCAGACTGTTACTACAGGCTATGAAATACCAGAAGATGTCTTAGAACTTATCGGAGAAGACATAGGTGCTAAACAGACTACAAAACAAATTGGAGACGAAGGTGAAGCCTATGTTTACAGCATGGAAAAACGTCGTGTTATCGCCGAACGTCCCGATTTGATTGGATTGGTAAAAATAGTGGCTAATGATACAAGTTTAGGGTTTGATATTCAGTCAGTATTTGATAACGGATTAAAGAAATATATCGAAGTCAAAACAACTAAAAGAAACTTCATTCCAGAATTCAATGCTACTTCATTTTTTACCATGTCTTCCAATGCTTGGGACACCGCAAAACAATTTGGTGATAATTATTACATTGCGAGAGTAATTATAGCAAAAGAGAGGATTTCAGTATTTGAAATTAAAAATCCTTTTCAAAAATATGAGGAAGGAAAAATTAGACTACAACCTCTTGAATATCGCCTTACTTACACGGAAGATTCTGGGATGTTAATTGTTAAAGATCAAATCAACATTTAGCATATGAAAAAAACTCGTATAGTATCTTTGTTCTCAGGTTGTGGCGGTAGTGATTTGGGTCTACTAGGAGGTTTCTCATTTTTAGGTAAGCAATATAAACGTCTTCGGACTTCCATAGTGTTTGCTAACGACATTGATATTTTTGCATCAGAGACATACAAGGCAAATTTCAAACATAATTTTGTTTGTAAAAGTATTACTGATATTTCATCATCAGAAATACCAGAGCATGACATCTTAGTTGGTGGATTTCCGTGTCAAGCATTCAGTATTGTCGGACAAAGAAAAGGTTTGAATGATCTCCGAGGGCAACTATTTTTAGAAATGGCACGAATTCTTAGAGATAAGCAACCATCAGCTTTCATTGCTGAAAATGTAAAAGGTTTAACTAATATTCATAAAGGAAAAGTTTTTGAGGCTATATTAAAGGAGTTTGAGGAATCTGGTTATAACATCTTTTATAAAATATTGAACGCTTCCAACTATGGCATCCCACAAAAAAGAGAGCGTGTATTTATAGTAGGCTTTCGTAAAGACTTAAAAATAGAGTTTGTATTTCCACAGTCTCTTAATGAACTAATTCCACTAAAATTAGTTTTACAAGATGACTACGATAAGCGATTTATATTTTCTGAAAGAGCAGTTCAAGGATTGAAAAATTCAAATAAAGCTTTTAATAAAGGACGTGTTCAGGATGTAGAAAAACCTTGTAATACAGTAAATTCACATTTGGCAAAAGTTAGCTTAAATGGGACAGATCCAGTTTTATTTATAGATGAAGAAAAAGAAATATATCGCCGCTTCACACCCTTGGAAGCAGCTCGAATTCAATCATTTCCTGACAATTTTGTTTTTCCTGTTAGCGAATTTCAAACTTATAAACAAATAGGTAATGCAATTCCTCCAGTATTAATGTGGTACCTTTTTCAAGAAATATTGATTTCTATTGATAATGCTATTATTAACACACATATCTCTTCAGAAAATCATACTTTGATTTATCCTCAACTAGCACTTTTTCCTGCTATTAGCTAACATAAATTTACGCTAAAAAGATGTCAAATCACTGAATGTAAAAAATATAATATTTCATGTTTATTTAATTCTAATTTCTTAAGCATAATTGATGGCAATAGCAGTACTTGATGAAATGTTAGGCGATCGCCCACATGTTTAGCTTGTTGTTCTTGTGTCCAAATTTTTGAAAAAAAATGATCGGCAAAATGATCGGCAAAAAATAGTAACTATGCGAGCTAAGATTCAATATATAATTCGATTACAGGCAATTTAAAGATCGGCAAAAAACCGAGAAATAGTTGGAGATAAATTAGGTGGACTATGAGCCGATTTCACTAATTGAGCCACTGATGCCAGCACAGGGTGATCGCAGACTGGAGGACTTGGCAATGGAGCTAGCAGCTAAGTCAAGCGCTTTAGGCAGCAAGTTAAAACCTAGCGTTGCTCTAGCAATCAGAGATCTTGTTCGTTCGATGAACTGCTATTACAGCAATCTGATCGAGGGACACAACACACATTTGCGTGATATTGATCGCGCTTTGGTAGGTGACTACTCTCAAAACACACAAAAACGATCGCTTCAACTAGAGGCAAAAGCGCATATTGAGGTACAGAGACGGATTGACTTGGAAGGCTCTAGTGTTAATGTTGTTTCCGCAGATTATATTAGGGGGATTCATCGTGAGTTTTGTAGCAAGTTACCCGAAGAACTGCTGTGGGTTGAAAATCCTGATACAGGCGATCGCCGTGAGGTGATTCCAGGCGAATTAAGAAATCAAGGTGTGAGCGTAGGCAGGCATATTCCGCCAAATGCTGAGTCGGTTCCGCGCTTTCTTGATCGCTTTGCCGAGGTTTATCGATGCGATCGCCTTTCCAGAGTCCAACAAGTAATTGCTGTGGCTGCTTCACACCATCGCTTACTGTGGATTCATCCTTTTTTAGATGGCAATGGACGTGTGACTCGTCTTCTCTCTCACGCCTATTTAAAGCAGATAGGGATTGCGAATAGTCTCTGGTCAGTTTCTCGTGGACTGGCAAGGCAAGTGGGCAAATATAAGTCTTTGCTAATGGCTGCGGATCAACAACGCGATCATGATTTCGATGGTCGGGGTAATCTCACAGCGAAAGGTTTACAGGATTTTTGTGAATTCTTTTTAGAAGTTTGTATTGACCAAGTGAACTTTATGGAATCACTGATCGAGCCATCAGAGCTACTTAATCGCATGGCGCTGTATGTTGAAGAGGAGGTGAGAGCAGGGCGTTTGAAGAAGGGTTCTTTTGCACTATTACAGGAAGCGCTACTGGCTGGAGAGTTTGGGCGAGGCAAGGCTGCTTATCTGACAGGCTATCAAGATCGACAAGCCCGAACGGTGTTGCAGAGCCTTTTAGATGCTAAGCTTCTGATTTCAGATAGTCCAAAAAAGCCAGTAAGATTGGGATTTCCTATCAATGTCGTAGAACGGTGGTTTCCAAAACTATACACCAATCAAGAATGAGCCACGCTCTGTTGGTTTTACAAATTAGAAAGATTATTTAGGGGTCGGTAAACATAATGATTGTTAAAGAATTTGAGCGTGTAGAAACAAACGATAAATTTGAGCAAGCGGGATACATTGCAGAATCTCAGATGGCTTTTTATCTCAGACGTGAATTTAAAGACGATCCACAATTTCTAGTTTTTAATAATTTGCGCTTTGAAAAAGCGGGAGATGCTTGCCAGATCGATCATTTGGTATTGCATCGTTATGGCATGGTAATCATCGAGAGCAAAAGCGTGACTACTCGTATCGAGGTGAATGAACTCGGCGAATGGAAGCGTTTGTTTAATAATGCTTGGCAAGGAATGCCTTCACCGATTTTGCAAGCGCAGAGACAGGAGAAATTTCTCAAAGATTATTTAGAAAAACATGTTGAGACTCTACTGGGTAAGATACTGTTTATGCAGACGCATTTTACGAAAATGCCAATTGATATATTAGTAGCAATTTCTGATTCGGGAATTATCAATCGCCCCAAAAACAACAAGCTCGATATTGTCTATAAAGCCGATCAAATTTCTGACAAGGTTAAGGCGATCGTAATGAAATACCGTAAAGCAAATAGCCTACTCAGCCTAGATCCTCCCTATGAGCTTGCGAAGGATGAGATACCCAGAATTAGTCAGTTTTTGTTAACGCATCACAAACCTGCGAAAGTTAAAGCATCTTCAATCAATCAAAATAGCAATCTCATAAATAATTCAAATTATCTCAGTCCAGTTATTGAAATTCTGCCAGCTTCTAATGCGATCGCAAAACCATTACAGAAAAAGATTATTCCGATTACTTCAAGCAATCTTCAGAAATCAAACAATACCAATAAGCCAATCGCCAAAGTTGTAAATCCAACTTCAAAAAACACTTGTTCCTATTGTCGAAGCTCAAATTTATCAATTCAGTATGTTCGCAATTATTATTTTAGATGTGACGATTGCGGTAAAAATACGGCGATCAAAAATATATGTGCTTCTTGTGGCGATCGCCAAAAAATTAGAAAAAGCGGTTTGCAATTTTTTACTGAATGTGAAAAATGTGGAACTTCGCAGTTATTTCATACCAACTCTCCGACAAATAATTAGTGAGAATAGCAGCACTTGTTGATATGCTCACCGAACTAAAGCAACGCTAATCTCTGACTGGGAAGGGAGTATGCATATACTTGAGGATTTATGGCGATCGCCAATGACCATAGCAAAGTCTTGCCATTTTTGCTGTATGACAACAGACAAAGCAGCATATGGTTTGCAACGTCATCTGTGCGGCAAACTATAAATTAAGCAGTAATTTGGGTAAGATGAACACAACATTGCTAGTTAGCATGGCAACCCTTGGCAAAATATGTCTGCGATCGCCCAATTACCATATAAAAAGCTGCGCTGGCAGAAGGGTCGAAGCTCTTCAGGCAAGCGTCAACGTGAAGTATTTTTAGCTGCGTTTACATTCCTATTTTTTATCTGGTGGGACAATTTTTGGCAAAACAATACATCGGATACTCGTAGCAAAAGGGCTGTATGGCTAGTTCGCAATATGCTCGAACTCGGGCCAACATTTATCAAAGTCGGTCAATCCCTCTCCACTCGCGTCGATCTTTTACCGCCTGAATACATCAACACCTTGGCACAGCTTCAAGACAAAGTGCCAGCCTTTAGCTCTAAAGAAGCTAGAGACATCATCGAACTCGAACTCGGAAAATCTCTTTATACGATCTATCGCGATTTTAATGAAATCCCACTTGCGGCGGCTAGCCTCGGACAAGTGCATCGCGCCACACTGCATACTGGCGAAGAGGTGGTCGTCAAAGTGCAACGGGCAGGATTGAGAAAGCTATTCGATCTAGATTTCCTCGCTGTTGGCAAACTTCTCAAAGTTTTTCGCCGTTATTTTGCTTGGACGCGCGCATATAATTTGGAAGGGATTTATGATGAGTTTTTTGCAATTCTCTATCAAGAAATTGATTATGCGATCGAAGGGAGCAATGCCGATCGCTTTCGCAAAAATTTTGAAGGTTATCCGCGCATAGTCGTCCCCAAAATTTATTGGGAATATTCTACTACCATGGTCTTGACCTTAGAATATGTGCCTGGTATCAAAATAAATGATCGCCAAGCCCTCGAAGCCTGTGGATTGAACCCTAAAGAAATTAATCAATTGGGAATCTGTTGCTATCTCAAACAATTTTTACAAGATGGATTCTTTCACGCCGATCCGCATCCTGGTAATTTAGCGGTCAGTCCCAATGGAAGTCTGATTTTCTATGATTATGGCATGATGGCGGAAGTGAAAACGATGGCAAAAGATCAAATGGTTAAGACTTTCTTCGCAGTGCTGCGGAAAGATACTAATGAAGTTGTTAATACATTGGTAAATATGGGTTTCATCGAACCGATCGCCGATATGAGTCCGATTAAACGGATGTTAAAATTTATTTTAGATCGTTTTACTGAAAGACCTGTCAATGTCTATGAGTTTGAACAAATTAAAGGGGAATTAGTTGCCATATTTGAGAAGCGCCCCTTTCGTTTACCGCCACAGATGACTTATCTACTTAAATCTCTCACCACCCTTGATGGTATCGCCCGAATCCTCGATCCAGAATATAACTTCACCACCGCCGCTCAGCCTTTTGTTAAGAGTATTGTCCTCGCCAAAGGAAGGGGTAACACTTTAGGAGCATTAGCTCAACAAGGGAAAGACTTTCTCATCTATCAACTCAATAAACCCAGTCGGATGGAAATCTTGTTAGAGCGTTTGGAAGAACGAATCGAGCGCGGTGAGTTGATGATTCAGGTCAAGTCGTCCGAAAGCGATCGCACGCTCAAACGGATTAATATTGCGGTTAAAGCTTTAATCTATGCCTGTCTCACAGGGTTTTTAGCCTTAGCAGGAGCCGTCCTATTAGTTGGCGCTACTGCCTATACTGGCTGGGCGATCGCTGTTTTTGTCGCCGCTAGTTTTTCGGGACTATCCCTAATTCGCGCCCTAATCCAGCTATCGCTCCGTGAAAAAATTGATAGTATCGCCGAACAATAATTATAAAACCAAAAAAGCTGTGGCGCACGCGCAGCGTGCGTCACAGCTTTTTTGGTTCTGGTTTTTATTTGCCCAAGTATAGCTGTCGCCAGTCCTGTTAGGATATAAAATCCCAAAGAGAGTTGCGGCGCTCCGCGCCGTAACTCTCTTTGGGGTTTTGATTTGTCTTGATACAAGAGGCGACAGCTATATGACGATCATCATATGTGAATATTTTGTGCAAGGTAGTTGTCTACGCTCATTCATAAAGTGCATGGATAAAGTTGAGCGCTCAAAATATGCCAAAATCAAAAAAGTGTATTAAATATTGCTTAACAAGCGTGTCTCCTATTTTGTCCCTATCAGCTACCCGAAAACCCGAAAACCATACTCTAAGCCAGTCTTTGAACCAGAAAATCATGATGCGTAGTCACTATTGCGGTCACCTCAATACCGAACATCTCGGACAAACAGTTAGCCTGTGCGGTTGGATTGATCGCAGACGGGATCATGGTGGAGTGATCTTTTTAGATTTGCGCGATCGCACAGGAATCTTGCAAATCGTCAGCGATCCCCAACGTACTCCTATTTCCTATGAATTAGCTGGGGAAATGCGAAATGAGTATGTGGTAAAAATCATCGGTAAAGTTTCTAAGCGTCCCGATGAGTCGCTCAATCCCAAACTCGCCACAGGCGAAGTCGAAATTTATGCTGAATCGATTGAATTGCTCAATGCCGTCACCAAGCCGCTACCGTTCCTAATTTCCGATGCTGACACAATTAAGGAAGAATTGCGCTTTAAATATCGCTACCTCGATATGCGTGGCGATCGCCTAGCCAATAACCTCAAGTTGCGCTTTGAAGTGGTCAAATCAATCCGCCGCTTCCTTGAAGATGAACATGGATTTATGGAAGTAGAAACGCCGATTCTTTGCCGTTCTACACCTGAAGGAGCGCGGGATTATCTCGTGCCTAGCCGCGTTAATGCTGGTCAATGGTACGCGCTACCTC
>JAJAZG010000050.1 GCA_026785865.1 Pseudanabaena sp. CAN_BIN31 | reverse complement strand
GGTGATGACTTTCTGGCTAATGTTTGCAAAGACTGGGAAGCAGCCGCCGATGTCGTGACTGGCTCAGGGGTAAGGCTAGTTAAACTAAGGACAGGAATTGTCTTAGGTATGGGTGGCGCGATCGCCAAAATGTTACCGATTTTTCAAGTTGGCGGCGGTGGCAAAATTGGCAGTGGCAAACAATGGTTTTCATGGATTCATCGCGATGATCTCGTTGAGCTAATCATTTATGCCTTGAATAATGCTCAGGTTATAGGCGCACTGAATGCGACGGCTCCCAAAGCAGTCACCAATGAGGACTTCACGATCGCCTTTGCCAAAGCAATTAAACGCCCCGCTTTTCTGCCCGTTCCTGCCGTCGCTTTAATTTTGATATTTGGCGAAGGCGCAAGTGTATTACTCGATGGTCAGCGAGTTGTGCCACATAAAGCCGAAATTTATAAGTTTGCGTTCCAATATCCTGATATTGACAGAGCATTAAGTCAAATTTTTGCTTAGCCAGCTTACATAGGCAAGGGGCTTAAGCCCCTTGTTAAGGCTACAGCGCTTTGCGCTGTCATAAAACCCAGAGAAATTTTTGAAAGTGCCGCGAAGCGGCACTTTCAAAAATTTCTCTGTATCACTTAAAGCCTCAATAAGCTGTACAGCTAAAATATTCCAAAATATTGTGTATTCTGGCTTCTAAATCGATCGCCTCTCTTTGATTGCAAAACACATCTGCATTGAGTCTGCGATCGCCACAGAGTCCGATTACTAAGATATTAATATGCTCAATATAGGCAGCATTTAGCGCTGCTTTGCCTTGTTCATAAACAAGCGGAATCCCTGGTTGAATAATTGCGAGATTTTGAAAAAAACGATTGGTACTGACAAAGCAGCGATCTATATATTCACTAAGTAAATCAAAGTCAACCTCAGTTTTGCCTTGGATATCGCCAAGAGTGTAGGCAATCATATCAATCGGTGTGCGATCGCTAATAAACGGGCTGCATGAACTTTGCCAAACCTGCTCAGCCGCATCTAAAACATGATTTTGCACAAATAGCCGCGTTTTGAAATCCATCGGTTCCGCAGGATCTAAGCCAAGCTGGGCAAAAACTTGGCTGGTTGTGGTGCGGACAAAGGGAATATTCAGGCGATCGCCGATCGCGATCGCCATTGTTGTTTTGCCTGTGCGATGTGCGCCGCATAGCCCCAAATTACCGTCCAGATTGCCAATAAGTTCTAAGCTCATGCTCCAAGCACGCGCTTAGCCCTAGCCAGATAAGATCTGCGATCGGCTAAACCATTTGTGCCACCATTAATTATTCTTGTAATCGTGAGGACATCATCGCGATCGGCATCGCCATTTAGCCGACTTTTGCCCCAAAACCAACCTGCACTGAGACAAGCCAAATCAAAGTTAGCCAAAAGCTGCGGATTGTTAATCAAATCCACGCCCAACGCTCGACCACACTCGGCATAGTTAGAGCGTCCTGTAACTTGAATTAAACCGCGTCCTTTAAAGCGCACGCCATCGCCAACTCGCGTATTACCCAAATCAGTACGCCACTCATAGTCGGCTCCTGAAGCATATTCTTCGTTAGTATTAAAGCCATCACTTTCATGGGCAGTTTGAGCAAGGAAATGCGCTTTGCGAAGAGGTGTGGTGATGTCGTAGCGCTGCATCGTGGTGTTGAGGTGGGGCAGTAAATTGGCAAGGCGACTGCTGTTGACGTAAGGAGCGATCGCGATCAGTTGCGCCTGTGTGATTAAAAAACTAGAAATAGGTACTTCGGGAGCGCGATCATATAAACCCGCATAGGGTTCTTGATCGAGGGGTCTTGTCGGCAAATTATTGAGAATACGAATAGTGCTATCTACCAGCACATCCTTGGCATTGAAATCATCTCTGAGGACGGTGATCAATTGCTGTAATCGCCGCGCCGCTAACTTGCGATATTCGGTTAAATTCGGTGCTTGATAAAGCCCTTCATAGGGTTTGCGGATTATAGGGCGCAATGGCAGCCCACTCAGCACCCTGATCAGATCGTCAATGCGATTATCATCTTCTATAAATTTCGCATCAAGAATGTTCGGAATCAACGTTGCTAAAGTCTGGGCGGATTGTTTGCGCCATGTCGCTAAATCGGCAGCAGCGAATAAACCAGAATAAGGCGATCGCCCCATCGGACGCGATGGCAAATCATTAATAAAGCGAATCAAATCATCGATCGCCCCATCAAAAACACTACCCTCAACATCAGGAATCCTTGGCACGGCTGCCCGAAGCGTTACCGCCGCCCGATTGCGCCATGTCGCTAGATCCGCAGCAGGAAAAATACCTGCATAGGGCTGGCGAGTTTCTGGACGCGCAGGTAAATTATTTAATACTCTGACCAAATCATCGACTAACCCATCACGTTCATTGATGGTATTGCCGACAATTTTAGGAATCAGAAATGCAAGAGTTGCAGCAGCTTGCGATCGCCAAATTTCAACTTGTTTCATCGTTTTGCTATAAAAGCTGTAGTAAATATTTTGCGTAGCAAACTTTTTACTATCATCTAATAAAACGCCCAAAAATCAATTTCACAAAAAAGGGATAACGCAAAAAGATTGGGCCTAAGCCACTGACAATCGATTTGCGTAAACTAACGATCGCAATTGGCAAATATAGCTCTAAATAGGATTGGATCGTAATGATCAAGTTATTCCAATGATTGTCAATGGGAATCGCGACTTGGATCGCCACCCAGCCCAAAAATAAAGTTAGGACAACCGCGATCGCTAAAACTTGAGAAATCTGGCGCTCTAAAAGCTTGAGTAACTTCGTGAAAATTTTCTGGCTATTCCTTGGCAATGTCGGTAATTTTAAATTCAGGTTTGCATAAATCCCCCAAACCATCAAAACTGTAATCGGAGCAGCGATCGCGATCAACCAGCGTTGATTGGCTAAAGGAGCAATTAAATTTGCTGACAAATCAAACCGTTTATTAATATTTTGCAACGGTTCATACCATGTGACTGTCGTTACAAAAGAGATAATCGCGATCGCGAAGGGGCGTAATTTTTCCTCAATATAATCAGCGATCGCGGTCACAAATTGACGCGAAATTTGACCGACAAGAAAACTATGCGCTTTTAAAATGCGATCGCTTTGAGGATGTTTTAAAATATCTTGACAAACTTTTTGACTGAGATCCCCATCAATACTAATCAACGTCCGCAATATTGGTGATTCCGAGACTTGAGACGAATTCCCTATATTATCGTTGTAATAAGTCCAAATCACGATCGCTCCTTGCCGTAGTGAAGCCATCCCCACACTAGAGGCTAGCACTTGCAATAGTTTCTGACTATTAACTTTATAAATAATTGCGTGGCGATCGTCGTTAGTCGCTAAGCCCTGAGTATCCAGATCGATTTGTGCCAAAACGCTTGGACTAAGCCGCAAGCTGATTTCATCATCAACAATAGCCAACCAATCAGGCGTAGCCACCATAACTCCATGTTCTAATTATTTATTTCGGAACGGCATTAAATCTTTAACTAGATTTATGCAGGTCGTGATTAAGCCAGACCATTGGTTTTGAGCATTTTCAGCTGCGTGATTGTGTAGATCAAAAACAAGCTTTGCC
>JAJAZG010000049.1 GCA_026785865.1 Pseudanabaena sp. CAN_BIN31 | reverse complement strand
TCTCAGCGCTGAAGCGACTGAGATTCCAAGAATCACTTCTTAGATTTTCTGCTTCTTAGCAACAGCCCTTTAGAGAAATCTCTATCAGGTCTTATGTTCGCTCCACAGACTAACCCCGCAAGCCCTGCGGTTTTTAAAAGTCACTTTAGTTTACTAAAGGCTTGGTTATCGATCCTAGTTTCACAATTATAACACAAAGCCGTCCTAAAACGACAATTATATGATTCAATCAAAAAGACTAAAGGGAATAAATTCCCTCGTTCGCTTTCCTCTCAGCGCTGAAGCGACTGAGTTTCCCGCGTATCGTGTGATCCTATGAAGCCGAAAACTGCAATAAAAAGATGATTTGACTGGTCAAGGGAGAAAAATATGATATTTAAATATCACATTGTAGATTGATCAACCACAGACATAAATCACAATCACATAAAAGAATCACATAAAAGAATCACATAAAAGAATCATATATATTAAAATTAAGGCTCAATAGGCGTTTCGGGGAGGTCGAATATGATAATTGCCCCAAAGCTTTTAATACCAAGGGTTTCAGATCTTCAAGACCTCCGAGACTGAAACCCTTGCCTAGCAAGCATTTTAGAGGCTTTATTCAAAGCAACTCCCCGAAACGCCTATTGAGCCAATCGATTAATTGATCAGCGATCGCCGATCCTTGTCTGCCACTACTCCGCAAATGTGACCACGCAACGACTTCTCCTAAAGACTGCATTAACTTTTCAGAATGAGGCAATTCGTTATCCCATTTTTCGATTTTCAAGTGATCAGTTGGGCTTTGAGTGGACTGAAGTTCTCGCAACACAAATGAATCTTTGTCAGTCGTCACTGAATGCAGGAAAGCGATCGGCATAGCCTGCGATCGCTTCTGGAGCGAGACAATGCGATCGGCTTCACTTTTCCATTGTGGTTGTTCCCAAATGATATAGGGAGCAAGCGATGAAGGTAGAGATTTCTTGAGATCGAGAAGATAATTACCATCGGGTGAACCTTTGCCTTCGACTAGCAAAACATAACGCTCAACTCCTAAACTTCCTTTACCTGCAATACGTTGGGCAGCATCTAATAATTTAAAAAATTGAGGATTAGGTTGCTGAGCCGCAAAGACTTCTATAAATTTTTCAACTTTCTGTCTTTGTTGATCAGAAATTGGTTGTGACTTTTTGAAATCGATTTTTAGCGATCGCCTTTGCTTATCTTTATCTAAAACCGTGCGTTCTTCGAGTAATTCTCGCCGCTTAACTTGACTTTTGCGAGATAGCAAATCTTCAATTACTTGAGGAGCCGTATCTTCGCCCATCCAGTAGGCTTTGCCCTCAAAAATAGTCTTCGTGTAAGAATTGAGAACTTGCCAACAGAGATTTTCGGCAACGGTTTGCCCAACGCCGAAGGTTTCTGAAGCTACAAAAATACTAGCCAATAACCGTGCAATTTCCCAAGTACATGGAGCTAGTACTGCTTCGTCAAAATCATTGACATCAAAATAAACATGACGATTATCGGCTTTATAATTTCCAAAATTTTCAACATGCAGATCGCCACAAATCCAGACTAGAGGGGCTTTTTTAAACCACGATTGAATCGGTAAATCTTCATAAAAAAGATGACAAGTAGCCCGAAAGAACACAAAGGGATTTTCTGTGTCGGCACGCATTGCCGCGTATTTCTGTTTGAGTAAATCCTGATCTCGCGGTTGACTGAGATTAAATTTTTGAATGCGATCGCGAATATTTCGATTTGACATGAACAACACTTAGAGATTAATGGACATAGCGATCGATTATTTACATTAATTTAGCTTACTAATTCCTGTATACAGCCTATTGAGGCTTTAAGTAATACAATCTTTGTGTGGGGAGCGTCCCGATTTTGTAATGTAGTATAATTCATTACATTTATTGGATTAATACTACAAGAAAGACATGACACCAGAGAAAGCGAAAAGAATACAACAACTTTCCACAGAAATAGCGAGTCTTCTGTATGGAGAAGTTGATGCAAAGGGAATGACAAATTTGATGAACATAGAAAAAACAGCAAGGGATTTGATTTTGGAGCATGTTACTCCTAACATCGGAATTTTTTTATCAAAACGAGCACAAATACGGATGCAGGAAGGACTAGAGGAATAAAGAGTTGTCTTGGCATTCTGCCAATTACAGAGTCACAGGTAAAGAAATTGGAACTGGAGCATCACAGTCGCATAAGTCCGCTATTACAACAATGCTGCTTAATCACGAGCGCGAATGAATCCTATGCCCATGCCGCCGAAGATGTGGCGATATTAACGGGAATGAATGTATCAAAAAGTGCACAACAAAGATTAGTGCATGAAGTAGAATTCGCGGAAATAGAAGTTGAAGAGCCAGTGGCAGAATTGAGTGTAGATGGAGGAAAAGCAAGGCTAATCACACCGAAGGGGAAACCCAGTGAGTGGCGAGATTACAAAGCAGTCAACCTTCACTGTGAAGGAGTAAATGCTACATTTCAAGAAAATGAGAAACTCATAGAATGGATAAATGAGAAGCCATTGACTGCAGGGATTGTCTGCTTAGGAGATGGACATCCAGGCATATGGAATCTAATTAGTGAGATCGAGGCTCAAAGGACAGAAATATTGGATTGGTATCATCTCAAGGAGAATTTATACAAAGTAGGAGGTTCATCCGAACGATTGAAAAGTGCGGAGACACACTTGTGGCGGGGTAATGTTGACAGTGCAATTGCCGAGTTTAAGGATGATGAGGCAGCGAAAAATCTGAAAAAATATTTAGAAACTCATCGGCATCGAATAGTTAACTATGAATATTACCAACAAGAAGGGATATCCATTGGTTCTGGAGCAGTCGAGTCAAGTATCAAACAGATAGGTAGAAGAATACAGAT
>JAJAZG010000048.1 GCA_026785865.1 Pseudanabaena sp. CAN_BIN31 | reverse complement strand
TTTATCTGCATAGTGTTACAAAACCTGCGATCTTTTGTTTAATTTTAAACGATCGCCTATCTTTTTGTACCAACACAATCTTGGACTAAAATACAAAAGGCTTTGTAATTCTCGCCACTTATTAACGAGCCAGTGCTTCAGATATGGATATTATTCTTTGTCATGCTACCGCAAATTTTGATACGCTTGGGGCAGCAGTCGGAGCAGCCCGTCTGTATCAGGGAGCGCAGATCGTCTTAACGGGTGAGATGCAAAAGCCAGTGCGCGAATTTATATCGCTGCATGGGGATGAATATCCATTAGTTGAAATGCGATCGCTGCATCCTGAATCGATTCAACGGCTAATTTTGGTTGACACCCAATTGCCAAGCCAATTGGGAAACGCAGCAAAATGGCTAGAGCAACCAAATGTAGAAATCCATGTTTACGATCGCCACTCCACCAGTGTCAAACCAAGCTTTGAGCCGACTCTGTGGTGTGTAGAAGTGGTCGGTTCTACTTGCACCTTAATTATTGAACAACTCCAAAAAACGGCGATCGCCTTAACTATCTTTGAAGTCACGGCATTGGCTTTGGGCTTGCATGTGAGTACAGGTTCGCTGACTTTTGAGCAGACAACGGCTAAAGACGCGATCGCTTTAGCATGGTTAATGCAACAGGGCGTAAATCTTCGAGTTCTCTCCACCTATATCAACTATGGGATGTCGCTCACGCAGGAAGTTCTATCTCTAGAATTACCTGCCCAGATAGAAACCACTGTGACCGCCCAAGCGATGATGTCTTCCCCTGTCCGCACCATCAGCCCTGATGCAACCATTGACGAAGCCCAGCGCATTTTGCTGCGCTATGGACATTCAGGCTTATCAGTTGTGGATGAACAGGATCGACTGGTTGGCGTGATTTCGCGCCGCGATTTGGATATTGCCCTGCATCACGGATTTGGACATGCACCCGTTCAAGGCTATATGGCGACTACCGTGAGAGCGATTATCCCCGAAACTTCTTTAGCTGAGATTCAAGCGATGATGTTGAAGTGGGATATTGGGCGTTTGCCTGTTGTCGATCGCGGTCGTCTGGTGGGCATCGTCACCCGCACCGATGTATTGCGATATTTGCATAGCCTTACGCCTGAGCCTAAGCAAATCACCCAAGTACGCGATCGCTTGCAAGTGCAACTACAAAAATTGCTCACGCCGCGTTACTTGGATATTTTGCAGCAAGCCGCACAGACCGCCGATCGCCTAAATTTACAATTGTATTTAGTGGGCGGTACAGTGCGCGATTTTCTGTTAAATCTTGCTACGGATGATCTGGATTTGGTGGTGGATGGCAATCATCCGCTTGTGACCAATGGCGAAGAACCTGAAGGCTGGGGCGTAAAATTAGCGCGATCGCTGCAAGCGATCTATCCCGATACCAGACTAGAAATTCATGGTAAATTCCAAACTGCGGCGCTCACTTGGTCAGATGGACTGTGGATTGATATTGCTACTGCACGCACTGAGTTCTATCCCTATGCTGCGGCTCTGCCCGAAGTGTCGGCTAGTTCGATTCAGCAAGATCTGTATCGCCGCGACTTTACGATTAATGCACTTGCCTTACATTTGAACGGCTCCCAATCAGGACAAATTCTTGATTTTTTCGGTGGTTTAGAAGATCTAGAACATCGCAAAATTCGGGTATTACATCCCAATAGTTTTATCGAAGATCCGACCCGAATTGTGCGAGCAGTCAGGTTTGCTGTGCGTTTAGGCTTCCATCTCGATCCGCGGACAAAAGAATATGCTCAAGCGGCTAGCCATCTAGTCCAAGACTATAGCCGCAAAGGTATCTGGTCATTTCAAAATACGCGCCTTAAACAAGAGTTCCGTTATTTGCTTACAGCCACCTATTGGGTGCAAGCGCTCTATCAACTTGATGAATTAGGCGCAATGCAATACTTACATCCACATTTAAAAATCACGCCCACGCTGATCCAACAATTGCAACGGGTGGGCGCGTGGCTGTTCCATTTTGGGCGACTTTATCCAGAAATTGATCGTCATCATATCTGGCAAGTACGTCTGGAATTAATGATTGCATCCTATCCAGAGGCTCTAGAGATTGCTGAGAGATTCCATTTTAATCAAGCAGGACTGCATCAATTAGCAAATTTTACTGCTTTAAGCGATCGCCTTCTCCAAGATCTCACCGCCGATCTAAGCGCTAGTCAAGTTGTGAAGTTATTAGAGCATCTAAATGTAACCGAAGTGATTATGTTGGCCGCGATCGCCCCTGCTAATCTTCGCAGGGTGCTATACCGCTATCTCAATGAATGGAATTTCATCAAAAGTCCGCTTGGTGGGCATGAACTCAAGCTCATGGGCTATAAGCCAAGTAAGCAATATCAAATCATGCTTAATGCTTTGCGCGATCGGGTTTTAGATGGCGAAATTGTGACTTTAGCGGAAGCAAAATTATTCGTAATGCAACAATTTTCACTAACGTAAAACCCAAAAAAGCTGTGGGGGGGGGGGGCCGGGGCCGGCCCCGGGGTTTTGTTTTTTTTTGTTTTTTTGGGGGGGGGGGGGGGGCCGGCAAAATTTTGTAAACAACACACGCG
>JAJAZG010000047.1 GCA_026785865.1 Pseudanabaena sp. CAN_BIN31 | reverse complement strand
GTCAGGAATGATTAAGGGTAAATAAGTAACTCCGCGATATAAGCTTTTGCCTGGGAAATAATATCGAGCTAAGCCAACTGCTGTAAGCGTTCCTAGTACGGCGGAAACTGATACCGCAGTTAGGGCGACGCTGAGACTATTTTTTAAAGCTGTTAGCAAGATTGGATTTTGGAGAAACTTGGCATACCATTCCCAAGTAAAGCCAGTCCATTTGGATGGCGATGGTGATTTATTGAAGCTAAAAACAGTAAGAACGGCGATCGGTAAGTACATATACAAAAAGGCAATCACCGTATACCAAGTTTGCCAACGCTTAATTGCGGGAACTTTGATCGCATTAGTCATCACTTACCACCCTGCGATCGCCATATTTAATTAACAACGCAATCACAATTGTTACCGCAAAAATCAACACCATGCTCAGCGCTGAGCCAAATCCTCGGTTGCTACTTGCACCCAAAAATTGCAACTCAATAATTGAAGCGATCGTGCGGCTACCAGGACCACCTAATAATTGCGGATTTATATAGTCACTAAAACTAGAGATCGACACCAACGCCGAGGCAGCGATAATACCTGAAGATACTTGGGGAACTGTAATTTGCCAAAAAGTTTGTCTAGAATTTGCTCCCAGATCGGCGGCGGCTTCTAGTAATCGTAGATCGAGACGTTCGAGCGATGTATATAGTATTAAAACCATGTAGGGCAAGTAAGTATAGATCATGCCGATAATCACGCCCTCGGCTTTATTCAACACATTGATCCCTGATAGTCCAATAAAGTTAAGGAAAGTATTTAAAACCCCTGTTGGTCGCAAGATAGTGATCCATGCATACGATCGCAATAACGATGAAGTCCATAGGGGTAGGACAAATAGGAGTAATAATATATTCTGCCAACGCTTGGGTGCAAGCACAGCTAGCCAATAAGCAACAGGAAAGCCTAAAAGCAAGCAAAATCCTGTGGTGATCATGGCATAGAGTAGCGATCGCCAGACAACTACTAAGTAAACGAAATTACCACCAACGTATTCAAATACTCTTTGGTAGTTATCTAGACCAAATTCAGTTTTGCCAAGCGGTACAAAACTCTGAATCAGAATAAAAACTGTCGGAACGATCAAAAATGAAACCAGCCAAAATCCGCTTGGCAACAACAACGCTAAAGGCTCAAGCCATTTAATCTGTCGAACTGATTTCTGGCTGGTTTCAGGGGCAATATCTGGAGTGCTATTTACAGGCATATTTAGAAATAAAGAACTCGTGAGTCAACACCTTGCGATCGCAGATAACGAGACACAGATTCGGCTGAATCTCGGTTTTGGTAAGCACCTATATAAATATAAGTACCACGTCCAGAACTTGCTAAAAATGCATTAGGCGAGTACTGGCGAACTCGTGATAGCAAAAGTTGATTGTTCGCCGCCGCAGGCACAGCAGCAATATAACGAAAGTTCGGATTCTGAACTGCTTGATTTAGCTGTGGCTCGTTGCTGGTATATGCGGTAGAAGTTGGCTGAGGTTGGACGACGAAGTTAGTCGTTGCCCCTGAGTTGTCATAAGTTGTTGGGACTAATGTTGAAGAAGGAATAAATCCTGTCTGCGGTTGCACATAACCAGTTTGAGCAATTTGGGTTTGGGTCATAATCTGACGTGTCTCTGGAACCAAGACCTGTTGCCAACGTGGTACTAGCACCTGCTGGGTTTGCACTTGAGGGATAGAGCTAAAAATCTGTGGCTGCGAATCAGGCTGAAAGCCTGCTGGTTGAGAGATTGGAGTTTGTTGAATGACAACTTGTTGCGGGTTAGGCAGGGCTGACGCATTCGGAATAGAAGTTAGAGTGCTAGTGAAGGGAACTTGGACATTACTTTCCTTGCCTCCCGAAGTTTTAAAATATTTTTGAGCCGAAAGTCCCGACTGTTGTAGGGCGATCGCTAAGCTATCAGCACTGGTCTCTGAGTTAAATATACCTGCTTGAATTGCAGGTTGCTGGTTGATTTTTGTTGCAAAAGCGGCTGGAGAGACAGTGCGAACTCTTTGCAACGTTGCAGCGTCGTTGCCTGCCACAAAAATCACAAAACGTGCCGAGGCAGATTGCGCGATCGCTAACGATGCGATCGCCACAGTTCCAAGAATACTAAATTTTTTGAGCCAATTCACAGCAATACATCCTCACAGTTGAATGTAATAATTGACAAGTTTAACTCAACTAGATAATTTGATGGTTTTCTAGTCAAAATTAATTGGTATATTTAACCATTAAAAACATCAATATAGCTGTCGCCACCTGTATTAAGGCAAAATAAAAACCCAAAAATGGAAGGCGGCGCTCCGCGTTGCCTTCCATTTTTAGGTTTTGTGTCTTAACATACTTGGCGATATCAATAATTGGCTGAGGCATGATGGAAAAAATTAAAACTAGTTTAAATATTGCGATTTTTGTCTTCCTCGCAGGTTTTATCGGCTTAGAAGTCTGGACATTAATTTCACATTTATTAAAATAAGTAGCTAGAAAAAGCCCAAAAAGATATGGCGCACGCGGAGCGTGCGCCATATCTTTTTGGGCTTTTATTAGTTTATAGCTGTCCCTAAAACTCAGAAAGTAGATGCGCCGCGTCTACTTTCTGGGGTTTAGGCTTTTGGTGCGGTACTACGAATTTCTGAATAAAATTTTGATGATTGCACGCGACGATCGCTGGCTTGATCTCCTTGCAACAAAGTGGCTACGCGAAATCTTAGGTTAGGATTACCATACCAAATTCGTTCTTCGATCGCGTTTTGAGAAGTAACAGTCTGAATTGTTAAAGCTTCATCTGTGCCAAGCTCATAAGTACCTTTACCTTGTCGAGTCAAAATCAGCCCTTTTTGTGGTGAGCTTGGATCGGGTATTGGCACGATTAAGGCATGACCTTTGGGCTTATTGCTACTGAGTGATTCTTCTTCCCATGACATCTTCATTGGCTGGATCGCCGTATTCGGATCGATGCCATGTTTTTGGCAAATATTAATTAAGTCTGGGTCATCAAAACTTAAAACCGTAATCTCAATCACAGAACGGACATCGCTACCATTTCCCTCGCCAAATTGATGATCGCTGCGTTGCGATCGCCAACGACCGACAAAAAGCTCAAGAAATTGATAAATATCCATTAGTGACAAATAAAGATTAAACGAAAAGAGAGTAGACTAAGATTTGCGTTAGTTTTGACACAAATCTTGTAGCAATTTTATTTCAGAAAGAAAAGGGGGCGATAACCGCTCCCTTTTCTTTCTGAAATTTAAAGAATGATCAGCAAAGCTCATCGCTCTTTAAAACTAGATTTAACGACGAGGAACCAAACGTTCGTAATCGATATTTTGAGCAGATACCTTGGGTGTGTTGATAGGAGGAATATTAATGCCACGAGCCATGTTCAAGAACAATGCTGGATCGCCTGTTTTTGGGGTTCTGTCAGTAGATACATAGCTACGCACGGTATTCTGCCAAACAAGTTGAGGGAAGCCCAACTGTGCGCGATAGTAAGCATCGTAACGAGGAGATTTGAGGTTAAAGGGCATCTCGCCAATTCTTTGGCTAGGCAGCACGCGACGGCGTTGGTAAGGAAGTGTGTCATCGCCGAATGCTTCAAGATACTCATCACTATCGAGTAATTCATCGATAAAGCCTTCAATGCCCTTGGTCATGACTACGGCTGACCAAGCAATCTTTTCTTTTTCACTATAAACATCACGCCCAAGAACACGCTGTACAGTTTGTTCTACGAAGCGATAGTTGCTGTTTTTATCATAAAAACTGGTTCTATAGGTGTTGGAAAGAACTAGACCGCGCACAAACTGTCTGATCGAAATATTGCCAGAACGCAGTTGCGATTCTAGAGTAACTTCGCGATCGGATGCAAAAGCGTGAAAGAACATTTGACGGTAGGCGGCTTCAATGAGTTCGCCCATGTCACTACTAGAGAAAATATTCGCAATATTATAAATTTTAGGTGAGTTGTCATTACCGACACCAAAACCTGCAACGCGAGAATTTTGCGATGCTGGAGCGTAATCTAATAAAGGAATCGCCACGTTTAAATCTCCAAATAAAAATTTATCGAAAAGTTTTAAAAATACCTGTTCTCAAACATACAATGAGTTCGGGTCAAAATAAGCTAAATATAGTTGCGAGAGGCTAGTCTCTAGTCAATGATAGGGTAGGCGAAATTAGCTAGTTCTAGTTACTTCACATAAGTTTACTTTTGTCATAATACTAAGAGAACTAAATCTATCCCCAAGCCAATGTCAACAACTCCTAAATATCGTAAGTTTGCCGATCGCTTCTGGACATGGCGCGGCTATGAGATTGGTTATTGCGCTGAAGGATTAGAAGAAAACTTAGATAAACCTGTAATTGTTCTGATTCATGGCTTTGGAGCTTCGGTGGGGCATTGGCGCAAGAATGTGCCAGTTTTAGCGCAAAGTGCCAGAGTTTATGCGATCGATTTGATTGGATTTGGATCTTCATCTCAGCCAAAGCCAAGTGAGCTACCTTATACTTTCGAGACTTGGGGGCAGCAGGTTGCGGATTTTGTGCGTGAGGTGGTGGGCGATCGCGCCATATTAGTTGGCAATTCGATCGGTGCGGTGGTGGCGATGCAGGCAGCGATCTATGCGCCTGAGTTGATTACCAAGACAGTATTAATTAACTGCTCATTGCGATTATTGCAAGAACAAAATCAATTAAATCTGCCTTGGTTTAGGCGCGTGGGCGTGAAGTCGGTGCAAAATATTTTGGGGAATCGGGCGATCGCCAAGTTATTTTTTGATCAAGTGCGAAAACCCAAATCAGTAAGACAAATCTTGTCACAAGCTTATGTCAGCAAAGAAGCAATTACTGATGAGCTAATTGAAATACTAATTAAACCTTCTCAAAATCCCAATGCTGTCGATGTGTTCATGGCCTTTGTCCGCTATTCACAAGGTCCAAGACCTGAAGATCTATTAGCCATTCTGCCCTGTGACGCGATCGTGTTGTGGGGCGATCGCGATCCTTGGGAACCGATAGAAATGGGGCGATCGTCGTTTACTAGATTTTCTTGTGTCAAAGAGTTTGTGGCGATCGCGAATGCGGGACATTGCCCTCAAGATGAAGTACCTGATCAAGTTAACGAACTTTTGCTGAAGTTCTCGCTCTCTTAGGATCGCAAGTCAAGTCCCCAGTCACCGAGCCACATATTCATGATCACGAGTATTTCCTGATTAGTCGCCGTCACGCTCACTACATCGATATCCATCATTTATATAGTCATTAGCGATTAGACTTTTGGATACGAGGTAGTTGAACCGTGAATGAACTGCCTTGATCGATTTCACTTTGGAGAGAAATTTGACCTTGATGCTGATGCACGATCGCGATCAACTCGATAAAAACGATCAAAAATTCGATCTTGTTGTTCAAGCGAAATTCCAATTTCTGTATCTTTGACCTATCATCACAGCTAGGCGATCGCGAAAGTATATCAACCAGCGATCGCATTTTTCCAATATCAAGCCAAATATCAATCAGCCAACAGCCAAAGCATTTAGAGGTTGAATTGTCTTTAGATCATCATTTTCAGATTGTTGGGCATGATAGAGATCCCAAGACTGTTGAAGATTCATCCAGAAGTCTGCCGAAGTGGAAAAGAATCTAGATAGGCGTAAGGCGGTGCTGGGAGTAATGCCGCGACGACGGTTTACAATCTCATTTATCCGTTGATAGGGAACATGGATCGCGTCGGCTAGATCGCGCTGTGATAAGCCAAGGGGGATTAGAAATTCTTCTAATAACATTTCGCCAGCGTGGGTTGGCGTTCTATGGGTTGGTATTCTTGCCATGTGTTTATTACCTTGTGATGATTTGCGAGATGAATCTAAATTTAAAATTTAGTGATAATCAACAATTTCTACTTGGGAAGCGCCAGTATTAGTCCAGAAAGAACAAATGCGATACTGGTTATTAATCCGAATACTATGCTGACCGAGGCGATCGCCTAGCAGAGATTCTAAATGGTTGTGAGGGGGAGCGCGGAGGTCATTGAGGATCGTAGCAACATTGATCTGGTCAAGTTTACGCACAGCAATACGAGTAATCGAAGCAGGACAGACTTTTCTTGCTTGCTTTGTATTTTTCCCATTGAAGACATCTTCAGTGCCTTGGTTTAGAAAAGTGAGAATCATCAAAGCATAGTAACACGGATATCATGCTAACAATGCGATCACAATTCAAATAGCTATAATAGCTATCGAACTGAATAGAGATAAAGAATCAACCCATTATCGAGTTTTCTTTGATGAAAGAAGAATTGAACGTTGTAGATCCATTGAAATATTTAGTTTATTAGCAAGTCTCTGCCTATCTTGGTATCCAATATCATGCATATAACAATGATGAATAATAATATGTTTTAATAAACGACTACAAATAGGATTCTTTGAAAATTCAAGACTAAGCTTTTCAAGTTTACTAAAATCCAATTTTTTTTCAAACTGTAACTCAATGACTTCTTGAATCAGCATTGTTGCAGGTGTATTTATATCTTCAGCAACTTTGATATAGATCGCACGACCTTGCTCACATCCAACAGAGACTGCTATTTTATGAAGCATTCCCAAAATCAAAGCATAGTTAATTGTTAAATAAAATGATTCAACTTTTTCAGTGATTTTTGTGTCAGAAAGATCTGGATTTTGAACTAGTAATTTTTGAATTTCCCTAACAATTTCCTGTCTAATAAGGTCTAACCATCTAATAGCAACATTAAGAAATCTTAAAGAAACGATAATTGATTCCTCTACAATAGACTCTAGATAACCGCGTTCCAGAGAGCCAATCCTATTTCTTAAAATTTGCCCACATACTTCAATAGAACGAAATACTTTATTAGCCTTAACTATAAACTCAGATGGATCATCATCAAGATGGTCATCGTTCTCACTTTCAAGTTCTTCAATATAATCTTGATTGTTATCTGAATTCAAACGCTCTTGATTAGCTTGACGACTCTCTAAAACTAGTTCTGGAATCTCTTTAATAAAATCTTGAAGAAATAGAAGTGAATCCGCTTTAAGTGTAACTTCATCCTCATTTGGATAAATTTCCATAACTGAATAAAGGATTTGATCTAGTATCCACGGATCTTTAGAGTGATGAATAAGAAACAATATAATGTTAGATTGCTTTTCTAGGTGAATCTTATTGACCAGATCAAGAATTTTTTCTTTGGTAATGTCTCCTTTGTAAAGAGAATCTGCTAGATTTTTTGCAGCAAAGTAATAGAAGAAATAACGATATCGAAATTTTATACCTTCTTCAGATTTTTCTAGAATAGAAGAATCAATTAAATCCTGAATCACTTTATCCGAGTCAGATACTAAGAAAGTCTTAGAATAACCATTGAAAAATATTTCTAGATCGTTTTTATTAAGACTTGCAGATGATGACTCTAAAATTCTTCCTCCAAGTTCAGACAAAATATTAAAGTAAGCGTCAATATCTGTTTGTTTTACATTAGATCGTGCTAATGATTCATAAATTAGACTCTGATAACAGTATCCATACGAAGTTAATTCAAGTCTCTGGGGATCTGCTGACTCCAATGCTTGAAGAAGTATTAAGATATGAAATGGTTTGGGCGGAATTACATTTTTATTAACAAGCGAAGCTACTTTAAGTTTTAAGTCGTCAATCTTTTTATAAACACTCTGATCATCAGTTTCTTCTGGTAATTCTAAATCAACCCACTTCTTGATTAATTCGCCACGTCGGGCATGACCAAAAGGTAGAATTTTAAATTTTTTATATTCATCTAGAACAGAATAATTTGGAATAGCAAATTTAAATGATTCATCAGCTAAGAATATAGTGTTAGCAAATTTTGAATTAAGGCTTGTTATGAGTTTAATCATTGCTGTCGTATTATTAATTAACCTACACGAAGAAAAGTCATCAACAATGCAAACTAGATCACTTCGTCTCTGAAAGTCATCAATAGAAACAGATGGATAAATTTCACAAATCAATTTCGGAAGTTGTTCTTCTATTTTAGATTGCTTAATAGACGCACTATTAATTAATAAAGGCAAGTATCCGTTTTTCAAAAAATCTTTGAACAAACTTTTAGCAAGTGTCGTTTTTCCTGATTGTTCTTCCCCTAAAATAATTAATCTTTTATCAATTTTCCAAAGGTTATCTCCAGAAATTTTTGATCGAAGATTATCTGGTAATTCATCAATATTCTCAAGGTCTGGGAATACAAATAGATCATCAAGAGTGACATTTTCTCGACTTCTATGAGCATACTTAATTTCTGGATAATCTAAAAAATTTCTAAAGTTTTGAGATAGTTCCATTTTTAAGTCGTCCACAATAGTTAAATTACTTAATTGATTTTCGCCTTCAGTCAAAGAAGTTTTTTTTTAGTTTTATCCTTGACAAATCTAGTAAATGTTGGGAAATATTTAGTCAAAAAATTCTCTGTGTCAATCTCTGCTTCGTATGAAACCCCTATAAATGGAGGGATTGAAGATATTATTCCTTTAAGTTTAGCTGCTGCTGTCTTATCATTTTGACTCAGCTTATCTCGGATCTCTGTTAAAATAGTAAATACTTCACTAGGATAAGCAGACTCTTTTAATTCGATAGAATTAAATTCTTTTACAACCTCTGCAAAAACAACATTTGCTTCTTGATCAGAAAATTCTATAAATCCTGGTTGAGATAAAATTTGCCAATATTCCTGTTCAAGTTCTTTGATTTTGGGTATTATTTCAGATTTTAATCTCTGTTCTGCTTTCGTTTTGTCAAGCGCACCAATAAAGATTGATTCTTTTTCCGATGCGAATTTTTGCTCACGTAAGC